>CAIQOG010000475.1 GCA_903873355.1 uncultured Bacteroidales bacterium | reverse complement strand
CTGAGGTGTAAAACCACATTTGCTTGCTGTATTCACTATCAGCACTACTTTGCCTTTGTACTGGCTCATGCTGATTTCTTTGCCATCGATTGATTTAGCTTTGAAATTGTAAAAACTCTGACTGGCTGCATTCGCTTTTTCCTGAGCATTAGAACTGAAAACTGAAAAAACTGAGAGAAATAATGTTGCAATATTAAATTTCATGATTGAATTGTTTTAGATGTTTTGTGAGAAGAAACAATCTTTTTGTCCTTTTGTTCGTCAAATTGATAGTTCAAAAAAAAAGCTGTCTCATTTTATTGAAACAGCTTTTGGTGATTGAAGATTGAAATTTACATTTCAGAAATATTTTTGAAATCCTTCCACTGACTTGCATTCTGATAGGCGTTTTTGGAACCTGCAGGAACAAATAATGTACAGTTTGTTTTGTTTACATTGTAGAATACAGACCAGGAAGTGGTTTTATTTTCACTCGTAAATGGAATAGGTGCGGTAGAGTACACGTAAATAGAAGTCAGCCCGCTACAATTCGTAAAAGCATGGTCATAAATATCAGTTACCGAAGCCGGAATTCTTACTGAAGTTAATCCGGTACAATTCATAAAAGCGCGGTCGCCAATGGTGGTTACAGAAGCAGGAATGGTTACCGAAGACAACCCGGTACAATCAATAAAAGCTCCTGAATCAATGATGTTAACCGTTTCAGGAATGCTAAAAGTACCATTTTTAGCCGGTGGGAATTGTTTCATTGTTGTTTGACCAACATCGTACAAAACCCCGTCAATACTTGAAAAGGCGAAATTATCGGTAGCCACATCAAAGCTGGTAATACCCGTACAACCCTGGAAAGCAAAATATCCGATTGAAGAAACCGAATTCGGAATAGTAATAGTACCAGACAAGCCACTGCAATTCAAAAACGCATTGTCACTAATTTGCATTACTGATGTGGGAATGATTATAGAAGTCAGGTTTTTGCAATTTGCAAAAGCGGCATAATCAATCGTTGAAACAGTACCTGGAATTTCAAAAGCACCTGTTTTGCCTGGCGGGCAATATTTCAATGTTGTTTGGAAAAAATCATAAAGAACTCCGTCAGAAGTTACATAGTTCTGATTTTCAGGAGCTACATTGAGTATACAATTGCAATCAAGAAAAGCATTCGCTCCAATAGATTGTAGCGATGCAGGAATGTTTATTTGGGTCAAGCTACTACATGACTGGAATGTAGCATCATTAATACTTGTAAGTTTCGAAGGCAGGTCTAAAGTGCCTGCAAGTGCTGTACAACCAATAAAAGCTGATTCCCCCATATAAAGTAGTGAATCTGATAACTGTAATGAAGTAATTGTTGAGCAATAAGCAAAAGCAGAATATCCGATAGTATCAACTTTAGTTGGAATAATTACTTTGTCAGCTAATCCGCTACAACGTGCAAAACAACGGTTGCCTATACTTTTCAATTCAGCAGGAAGACTCAATGACTTTAAACCGGTACAACCAACACAAGCAGATGCGCCAATGACTTTAAGGTTTTTCGGGAATATTATTTTATTCAGCGAAGTAAGACTGGAACCTGTTTTAGGATTATAAAATGCATAATTAGGTATGTAATTTGCCTGATATTCGTAAATCTCCACACCACCTGTACCTTCATAACCCTTGTAGGCTTCAATTGTTACATCTGACAAATCTAATTCTTTTAATTCTGACATGTGGTCGCGAATAGTTTTGAAATCACGACTATCCATTTTTCCACTGATTTTCAACGTGTTGATGCCACCCAGATTAGTTAAAGTAAGTGCATTAGCTAAACCTCCCGGTTTGTCAATAACTACAGTTTTGTTGATGAATGAGAAAAAATCCGTGTCACCGCATCCCGTGAGACCAATAATCAACAGAATAGCAGCAAGCAGTGAGAATGAAAACCTTTTCATAGAATAGTTATTAATTATTAGAATTTTTGATATAAGATTGCGACAAAAATACATAATCTTTTGAAAATGACAATATATTGATAAAAAAATCCTGCCATGCAAATGCAAAGCAGGATTCAGATAATCAAAGTTAAGGTTATTCTACATTTATACTTGAACTAACGTGATCAGTTTTCTTTACTTTTTTAGGGTGACCTTTACAATCAATGTCGCTTGCACCGTAGGCCTCAGCATTCAGATTCTCTGAGGCATAAATATTGGCATGAGTTGCACCGCTCACATGAATGTCGGCATCTTTGGCTATTAAATCTGTAGCTTCAATTTCGCTGGCACCAACTCCATTAATTCTCAGCTTGTTACAAGTTCCTTTCAACTCAATTTTTGAAGCGCCTTTTGTGTCAAGGTCGAGCATTCCGGCTACTTTTACTTCAAGGTCGGCTTCACTTGCTCCCAACAGTTCAATTTTTAAATCAGAAATAGCATACTGATAATCGGAACTGATTTTACAGGCACCTTTTGCTGTGATATTTTTTATTGAATCTGAAGAAATAATCACTTTTACGCTGCGGTTTACCAGAATTCCATGTGAATAAACATGCAACACACCATTTTCTACTTTCGTTACAACTTTAGAAATAAAATCATCCGGACTGGAAACAGTTACTTTCTGAACAGAATCTTTTGTTAGATCGAGTTCGATATTCCCGGAAATCTCCACTGCATGAAATGGTTCGCAGATACGTACTTCATCTTTGTAAGGCTTATCTTCATCGCTGAAATTCAGTGAGAATGCCCGACCATCGTGGTTGTGCAACCTGATAAATGAATTTGCACCAATACTGTAGAACATAAACAAACCTGCAAGCCAGAGTATTAATACAACCCATGAAGCTGTATGGGCAGAACGATTGTGGTAACGACCTGATATAAGTCGGATAGCCCAAAAAACTAATAGAAAAATAGGACAACCGATAAGTAAGATAAGTGATATTGCCAATAAGATCATTTTCTCGGGAGAAAAGAACGCCCAGTTCGAAATAATATCTGGAGCAAAGCCATTAAACACTGCAGGTTCAAAGATTATCATAAACAGCGCAAATATTAAAGCACCAATAACGATAATTCCGGTTAAACCAATTATAGCACCAATAAATCCGAAAAAGATCTTGAAAAACAGTGCTAATAAATGTCCGATTTTTTGGCCTGCACTGGATGCTGTGTTCCTGAACTTCTCGCTTTCCATATAGTTTTTTACATTGTTTATCTCTGTTTTTATATTCTCTACAGTCACATCTTCGCCTTGCATCTCGAGGCGTTGCGAAGCGGTAACTGCTGCGGGGGCCACAAACCAAACTACAATATAAATAGGTATAATAAATCCTACACCCAAAAATACAAGCAACACCAGAATGATTCTGATCCAGGTTACATCTATATTGAAATAAGCCGATAATCCACCGGCAATGCCACCCAAAACAGCGTTTTCAGGGTCGCGATAAAACCGACGCGATTTTTGCTGCTTTTTATCCGATTTCGAAGCTTTTGGTGCTTCCTCATCATCATCTGTAAATTGACTTGGTTTACCCATAATTTCAATAATTTCTTCCACATCTGAAAGTGTAACTACATTTTTATTTTTTTGTAGTTTTTCAGTGAAAAGTTCTGCTATACGGGCTTCGATATCCGCCATTATCTCTTTCTTTTCGTCTTCCGACTGAAAATGATCGGCAATTTCGTGAAGATAGCGTTGAAGCATGTCGTATGCATCGTCGTCGATGTGAAAAACGATGCTATTCAGGTTTACTGTTAATGTCTTTTTCATGATTTTTTTATTTTTAAGCCTAAAGGGCAAATTGTATGTATAATTTAAATAATATGAATGAAAATTGTTATTTATATAATGCCTTCCGTTGGTTTTGGTGAAGTTTTGATTTTACTTACAACCTCATTTATTTCCTCCCATGCACTTTCCAGATCATTCAGGAATTCAGAACCTTTTTCGGTCATTTCGTAGTATTTGCGTGGAGGGCCCTGTGTTGATTCTTCCCAACGGTAATCCAGCAATTCGCTGTTTTTTAGTCTGGTGAGCAAAGGGTAAAGTGTCCCTTCCACCACAATCAGTTTCGCGTCTTTCAGTTCGGCAATTATATCCGAAGTGTAAGCAGACTTCTTGCGGAGTATTAGTAAAATGCAATACTCCAGATAGCCTTTACGCATTTGCGATTTAATATTGTCTGCGTTCATTTGATTTGTTTTAGTTAATTGGCTAATTAGTTAATTGGTTGTTT
>CAIQOG010000474.1 GCA_903873355.1 uncultured Bacteroidales bacterium | reverse complement strand
CTGCTGCATTTGCTCAGAATGAATGGGTGTTTCAAGAACTTGACTTATATTATGCCGGTCAATTGACTTATACTCAATTCTCCCGTTATGGTTATATGCGTAACGGACGTGCTGAAGCCTTAGGTGTTGTTTCACTTGGTCAGGGAAAGGTTTGGTATTCAACTGACCCATCATTAAAAGCTGGTGGAACGTACAAAATTGATGGACATAACCGCCTGTCAGTAAATGTACTTGCTGAAACACGTGCTCCTCAGGTTAATAATGCTTATATTTCACAACGTGTAAAAGATACTTCAGTTCCAATGGAAAGCGAGAAAGTTTTATCATTTGATATGAACTATACATTTAACCTACCATCGTTTCGTGGAAGAATTACATACTTCAATACTACTTCACTTGATGGTATAGAACTCAATGGCTATTATGATGATATCAATCAGACTTTTGTAAATCATGTACTTACAAAAGTAGACAAGAATTATCAGGGTATTGAACTTGGTTTGTCATTCAAACTTAATTCAAGCTTTACATTATCTTTAGCCGGAACAGTTGCCGATTATCACTACACGAAAGATGCGGTTGGTGTTTTGAGTTTCGAAAATGGTGCAAAACCGGATCAATGGGATACTGTTAAAATAAACAACCTCAAATTAAGTAGTGGTCCACAAGCTGTTGGTAGCATAAAACTTAGCTATTTCCACCCCAAAATGTGGTTTGCCGATGTGACATTGAATTATTTCGATAATAATTACTTAGATATTTCGCCTTTACGTTATACTAAATCAAACATGGCACTTTATACCAATTCCGATGTAATGAATGCACTCGGAACTCAGGAAAAACTGAAAGGCGGATACCTGTTAGATGTTTCAGTGGGCAAAGTTATTTATCTGAAAGATCGTAAATCAATTAATATAAATCTTTCGGCAAGTAATATTCTGAATAATACCCACATGATAACAGGTGGATACAGTCAGTCGCGTATTCCTCTGAATGGATTGGTAATTGATATGAATACCTTGAACAAATTCCCGAATAAGTATTATTATGCTTGGGGAATGAACATGTTCCTAAACATATCCTATAAATTTTAATTTCAATTCTCCGAAAAATTTTAAACATTAAAGAAAATGAAAAAGAAGAATATAATCGGTGTATTAGTAGTTATCAGTACATTTCTTATTGGTTGTGCAAAAGTTGATTTTGAACCGATTAGTGCTGATAAACTCATGGGTGATTCATTGATAGCAAATTATACATTCACACAACTTATCGATAGTTTTGTAAAAAAACCTGACTTGTACACTGAATTAAAATATGGTGCAGCTAATTCGGGATTGTTTACCAGCAATATTATTAAATCAAATACTGATATAATTATTAGTGGAGTTGTAACCTCCACCGATGTTGAAGGAAACGTCTATAAATACATGACTATCCAGGATTTTAAGAATGGTCAGGCTATCAAAATATCAATTGATGCTTCTGGTCTTTCAGGAATATATCCGTTAGGACAACGTCTATGGATACGTTGTAACGACTTATACGTAGGTAACTATGCTCAATCACCTCAAATTGGTTCAGTTACCTATAATTATGACCATTCAGTTATTCAGACAGTTATCACGAAGGATACAATAAAAGTGAACGATAAAGACACGGTTAAATTAGACACTATATATAATACCATTTATCGGAAAGAACCCGGTCGAATTCCATTACCAGTAGCTATGA
This sequence comes from uncultured Bacteroidales bacterium, assembly GCA_903873355.1. Next base: position 8,054 of record CAIQOG010000474.1, on the reverse strand, counting down.
AAGTCATTCATACCTATGGTTTGCCTAATCCGGCCTTAATTAAACCCGATACTATGACTATTGCCCAAATTAAAGCTGCCGGAAAATCGGTGATAAATAAGATAGTATGTATTAAAAATGCCTATTTCACAGGTAAAGGGGCAGATTTCGGAGTGCCTGCTCCTTTGACAAACGCTGCAGATTATATTTTTGCTCCTTCAACAAATGGCATTGGATTTCCGCAATCACGTGAAATTCAGGATGGAACAGGTTCTATTTTTGTTTCAACAAGTGAGTATTCCAAATTTGCTACTTATAAACTACCATCATCAAGTAACCGAGGCAATATTACAGCAATTGTATCATGGTATAACGATAAAAAACCTGCAGTTGATCCTACTAAGTCTACTACAGAAATCTATTTTCAGTTGACTATACGTAAATTAAGCGATTTAGGAAAAGGATTTGAGAATTATCATGCCGAAGTTAACAAATAATTAATTATTCAACAATAAAAAATTCATCTTTATGAAAAAGACAAAAATATATGGATTGATACTTTTGGGTTTCAGTATGGCATTTACGGCTTGCTCTAATCTTTCAGAATCAATATATACACCGCAAAAGACTGAAGAATCAATAGTTTTTTCTGAAACATTTGCAACAGGTTTAGGTAACTTTATTGCTAAAAATGTTTCAGGAACTGAAAAATGGATATATAATTCAAATGGTTATGCAATCATGACAGGATATGTTGGAGGTGTAAACAAAGCAGATGAAGCATGGTTGATTTCTCCGGTAATTGACTTAACTAATGTTTCTACATCACATCTGACTTTTGACCATGTTGCTCGTTATTTTGCAAATTCACTGACCGATGCAACGCTAATGGTTTCAGAGAATTATAATACAGACAGTTTACCAACAACTGCAACCTGGACACAGTTAGTTACAAAACAATTTATTGATCCAAATACCTGGCCATCGCCACTGCCATCGTCAGAGCAAATAAGCCTGACTCAATTTGCAGGTAAAAAAATCAGAATTGCCTTTAAATATGTTTCTACAACTACAAAAGCAGGAACATGGGAGTTGAAAAACTTTCTGATTAAAAGAGGTGAAGCAGTCAATTTAGCTGGAAACAGTGGTAAAGAAGCTGCACCATATACAGTTACAGAGGCAATTGCCAATAAAGGTATGTCAAAGTACGTAAAGGGATATATTGTAGGATATTCATGGAATAGCTCAAATTTCTTTACAACTGATACCTGTACTCAGGTTGCAAATGTTATATTAGCTGATACTATTTCTGATATTTATCTTGCTAAATGTTTGGTTGTACAATTACCATTAGGGGTTGTTCGTGATAGTTTAAATCTTAAAGATGGAAAAACCAAACTGTTCGGAAAGAAAGTAACAGTTTATGGTTTGTTAGGAACTTCATTGTTTGGTATGGCGGAAATGAGTGGTACATCTTATTTTATAACCCCTATTGGTTCAACAGGTGGAACTAAACCTATCGAACCATTACTTTCAGAATCATTTGCAAAGACTTTGGGAGATTTTACAACTCAGAATGTGTTAGGTGCTCAAGTTTGGGGAATATCATATGGCTCAGCTGTAATGACAGGATATGTGGCTCCAGTAAACAATGCAAACGAAGATTGGCTTATTTCACCTCAAGTAGATTTGACAGATATTACAACTGCAAAACTATCGTTTGATCATGTAATTCGGTATTGTACAAATCCGGTTACTGATGGTACTTTATGGGTTTCAGAGAATTATGTTGATGGCCTTCCTGCAACTGCTACCTGGACTCAATTGACAACACCTGTGTTTGTAAATGCTTCAAGTTGGACTTTTGCCAACACCGGACCAATAAGTTTATCGACATATTCAGGTAAGAAAATCAGAATTGCCTTTAAATATGTTTCTACAACTACAAAAGCAGGAACATGGGAAATCAAGAATGTGTTGGTTCTGAAATAGCATTACATTATTTAACAAATAAAGACTCCCGACAGAATCATCTGTCGGGAGTCTTTTTATTGTAATTATGTCAAAGAAAATAGTTGGCAATTTAAATGAAAACATTTAATATCGGGTAGTGAATCAAGTATGAATTTAGTTTAACAGTATGTGAAATTATCTTGAAGATTTTTTTATTAATTTTGAACACTTAATTTATCATCTACAAATTAATATGAAAAAATATAGTTTTGTTCTCGTAATTAGTTGTTTATTAATAAGTTTGATTCATGCTCAGGTCTCAACAACAACCCCAAAGAATTATGTTTCCAAGGTTTGGGTTGCTGATAACGGTGACGGTACATATAAAAATCCCATTCTGCATGCCGATTATTCAGATCCGGATGTGATTCGTGTCGGAGATGATTTCTATCTGACAGCATCCAGCTTCAATGAAGTACCCGGATTGCCCATTTTACATTCCAAAGACCTTGTTAACTGGCGGATTATAGGAAATGTTTTCCTCAAACAACCACCTTTTGCCCGATACGATTCTGTTGTTCATGGTGGTGGTGTGTGGGCACCTGCAATTCGATACCATAAAGGTGAATTTTATATTTATTATCCTGATCCTGATTTGGGAATCTGGTTGGTGAAAGCACAACATCCTGAAGGCCCATGGAGTGAACCGTTATTGATAAAAAAAGCTCTTGGTTGGATTGATCCATGTCCGTTTTGGGACGAAGATGGTAATGCATACCTGGTTAATGGTATGGCAGCAAGCCGTTCAGGTGTGAAAAGTACCTTAATAATGAACCGAATGAGCGAAGATGGCACAAAACTGCTTGATGATGGCGTTATTATTTTTGACGGACATGGCAAACATCCTACGGTGGAAGGTCCAAAACTTTATAAACGAAATGGATATTACTACATACTTGCGCCTGCAGGTGGAGTAGGTGGAGGCTGGCAGTTGGCTTTACGAAGCAAAAATATTTACGGTCCTTATGAAGAAAAAATTGTTTTGGAGAAAGGGTCAACATCTCCTACCAATGGTCCTCATCAGGGTGCCTGGGTGGAGACTCAGACCGGAGAAAGTTGGTTTTTGCATTTTCAGGATAAAGATGCTTATGGTCGAATTTTGCATTTAGAACCGGTTCAGTGGATGAACGACTGGCCATTGATGGGCGTAGATAAAGATAAAAATGGTGTTGGAGAACCCGTGTTGACGTACAAAAAACCGAATGTTGGGAAAACCTATCCGATTGAAACTCCGGCAGAGTCGGATGAGTTTAATGATAGTCAACTTGGTTTGCAATGGCAATGGGCTGCTAATCCAAAAAATAATCAGGCATTTATGGCAGGTGCGGCTTACGGTTTTTTTAGGATGTACAATCTTCCGGTACGCGAAAGAGATGATAATAAATGGAATGTGACCAATTTGTTAACACAGAAATTTCCGGCACCCGATTTTAGTGCAGTAACCAAATTCACTTTTACAGCTCGTACTTCGGATGAAGAAGCCGGATTAATTGTTATGGGTATTGACTACGGGTATATTTCATTGAAAAAAACAGATGCCGGTTTAGTTGTTTATCAGTCAACCTGCATAGATGCTGAAGGAGGAAAACCTGAAATTCATAGCGCTGAAGAAAAAGTATTGACAAATACCGTTTATTTCAAAGTGAAAGTGGAAAATGTGAAGCCTGATTCACCTGATTATATAATATTTAACACTGCTCAGAATAGTAAATGGGGCAATGCAAAATGTACTTTCAGTTATAGTGTTGATGGTAATAATTATAAACAAATCGGAACTGCTTTTGCTGCCAGAAACGGAAAATGGATAGGAGCGACTGTGGGTTTGTTTGCAATACGTAAAGGTAAAACCTACGAATCGGGTTATGCTGATTTTGATTGGTTCAGAATTGAAAAATAATCGTAGTTTCGCGATTCACACAGTATTCTTAAAAATCAACCAATCATTCTTATAATTGGTTGATTTTTTGTAATTTCGCAGACTATTATTTATAAAAGGAAATATCAATAAAAATGAATATAGATTTTCAAAAATCAAACGGACTTGTACCGGCAATCATTCAGGACGAACTTACAGCTAAAGTGCTTATGCTCGGGTATATGAATGAGGAAGCGTTGGCTAAAACACAGGAAAGTGGTCAGGTGACATTTTTCAGTCGTACCAAGAACCGCCTATGGACTAAAGGGGAAGAGAGTGGCAATTTCCTAAACGTAGTTTCTATTGCATCCGATTGCGACAACGACACTCTTTTAATCAAAGTAAAACCTGTCGGACCAGTTTGCCATACCGGAGCTGATACCTGTTGGGGTGAGAAAAATGAAGCAGATGTAGCTTTTCTGAAATACTTGCAGGATTTTATTACCGTTCGTTTCAACGAAATGCCCGAAGGTTCGTACACCACGTCACTTTTCAAAAAAGGTGTGAACCGAATGGCGCAAAAAGTTGGTGAAGAGGCTGTTGAAACCGTTATTGAAGCTACAAACGGCACGGAGGAGGGTTTTATCTACGAAGCTTCTGATTTGATTTATCACCTGATCGTTTTACTGACATCAAAAGGTTATTCGCTCGACGATTTGGCACGTGAACTGAAGAAAAGACATAAATAATTACCAATTTTCAATTATCAATTAATCAATTGGTAATTGATAGATTCTTGGCAAGCCAAGCGGCAAAGCCGAGCAGAAAATTGAATCTCATGGAAAAGAAACTTATCATAAAATATACCGACGTAGATATTTACCAACAGGAAGAGTTGGTACTAAAGGATGTACAATTAGAAGTTCATTCCGGTGAATTTGTTTATTTGCTCGGTAAAGTGGGTAGCGGAAAAACTTCACTCTTGAAGACCCTTTATCACGAAGTTCCTGTTTTAAATGGATCGGCAGAAGTGCTTGGGTTTGACTTGTGTAATTTGAATCACAAGGATGTACCTTATCTTCGTCGTAAAATCGGTATTGTGTTTCAGGACTTTCAACTGCTGACCGACCGTTCAGTTTATAAAAACCTCGAATTTGTACTGAAAGCAACCGACTGGACCGACCAATTGGCTATCGATGAACGCATTAACCATGTACTTGAGCAGGTTGGGATGAGTTCAAAAGCTTCTAAAATGCCTCATCAACTTTCCGGAGGTGGCAACAACGCATTGTAATTGCCCGTGCATTGCTCAATTCGCCCGCTATCATTCTGGCTGATGAACCAACAGGTAACCTTGATACCGTGACCGGAAATGAACTGATTGAACTGCTTTATACGATTTGTCAGGCTGGTACAACGGTTATCATGGCGACTCACAATCTCAATTGGCCCGAAAAATTTCCGGGACGCGTGCTTCGTTGCGAAAGCGAAAAATTGGAAGACCTGACTGCTGAAGATGTGGAAATTGCTGAAATTGATACTACGGATAAATAATGAAAAAACTTCGTTGTCCGCAGTGTGATATTCACCGCTTTTATGTTCGCAATGAGCAACACGACAAAGTCTTGGTAATTGTGGGTGAAAACTATAATGTGATTCCTTTAAATCCCGAAGACTCGCTGGAGGGTTTTGATTTGACTATACTTTATTGCCTCGGCTGTTCCTGGTCGGGCTCACCGAAGAAACTTAAAGGTGGCAGCCACGGGAAGAAATATTAAAGAATGTCTGAATCATAATTTGCAGAATTTTTGAATTCTCATAATTACTATTCAGACGAACTTTTTGTAATCCCCGATAATTTTATCCATAAATGCATTGATGTGATTATCAACCGGTAATTGCAGCGTGTTTTCACGGTACCATTTAATGACTTCTTTTGCTCCTTCCCTGAATTTTATCTGCGGATTAAAATCAGGAACAAACTTTCTGATTTTGGAGTTATCGAAAATCATGCTGTGGGCTTTGTCGCCCAGCAAACCTGCACCAATTTCGGCGTCGTAACGCGCAATTACATCCGATGGAATATGCACAATATCAGGTGTTACTCCCAATTCCTCAGCCAGAATTCCGTAAATCTGATTCCATGTCAGCCACTCGTCGGAAGTAATATGAAAGGCTTTACCGATGGCTTTCGGATTTCCGAAAAGCCCAACTAATCCCACAGCAAAGTCTTTGTGCCAGGTAAGCGTCCAGATAGAAGTTCCATCGCCGGGCAGAATTACCGGCAAATCCTGCAACATCCGGTGCAATACGGTGTAACCACCTATAGCCGGAATCTTGGTTTTATCGTAGGTATGCGATGGACGTATGATTGTGTAGGGAAAATTGCTTGTTGTACATGCTTCTATCAGTGCCTTTTCGCAAGCAATCTTCTTTCGCGAATACTCCCAATAGGGATTGTCCAACGGAGTTTCTTCAGTTACAGGAAGTACTTTCGGAACTTCGTAAGCCGAAGCAGAACTGATAAAAATATACTGATTAGTTTTGCCCGAAAACAGCGCAATGTCGTTGAGTATATGCACAGGCTCATAGGCAATGAAATCAACCACCACATCGAATGTATGATTTTCTATGGCTTTTGCTGTTTCGGCTTTATTCCGAATGTCGGCAATTATGGTTTTTGCTCCTTGTACGTTACGGATATTGGCACTCAACCCCCGATTCAGATGGTATAAATCCATCCCACGACTTAGGGCCAACTCTGTACAAGCCGAACTTAACACGCCTGTGCCACCTATAAAAAGGATTTTCATTTGAATGTAATTATTTGTGATACAAAAATAGCATAATATTGTTGGAATCAATAATTTAAAAGGCCTCACAAAACGTGAAGCCTTTCAATAGCAAGTCTGAACTTTATAAACTTTCAGACTTTATAACTTTACAAACTCAATACGCTCTTGCAAACACTACACGCTGTACCGAAGGTTTTCCAGTAACCATGCACACGCCCGGTGTCATTTCGCCATTAATTGGAATACAACGGATGGTGGCTTTGGTATCTTCCTTGATTTTTTCTTCTGTTTCAGCCGTTCCGTCCCAGTGGCAAAGCAGAAATCCGCCTTTTTCAATTTCCACTTTGAATTCATCGTACGAGTTTACGTCGCGGGTTACTGATGCTCGGTAGTCGAAAGCTTTCTGGAAAATATTGGCCTGAATATCTTTGAGCAACTGAGCGATATAAGTTTCCACACCTTCAATAGATACGGTTTCTTTGGTTAAAGTATCGCGACGGGCAACTTCCACAGTTCCGTTTTCTAAATCGCGGGCACCCATTGCCAATCGTACAGGTACACCTTTCAGTTCGTATTCGGCAAACTTCCATCCCGGTTTCTTGTTGTCGTTGTTATCGTATTTCACACTGATGCCCAGTGCTCTCAGTTTCTGAATAATTTCATTCACCTTTTCGCTAATTACAGCCAATTGTTCATCGTTTTTATAAATTGGTACAATTACCACCTGGAAAGGAGCGAGGTTAGGAGGGAGCACCAGCCCGTTATCGTCGGAGTGAGTCATAATAAGCGCGCCCATCAGTCGGGTAGAAACACCCCACGAAGATGCCCACACGTAATCCAGCTTGTTGTTCTTATCCATGAAAGTTACATCAAATGCTTTGGCAAAGTTTTGTCCGAGGAAGTGCGAAGTTCCTGCCTGCAGAGCTTTTCCATCCTGCATCAATGCTTCGATACAATAGGTGTCCAATGCTCCGGCAAAACGTTCGTTGGCCGATTTTACGCCTTTCAATACAGGAACAGCCATAAAGCGTTCGGCAAAGTCAGCATAAATTTCCAGTATTTTTTTTGTTTCTTCAATAGCTTCAGCTTCCGTGGCATGTGCCGTGTGACCTTCCTGCCATAAGAACTCAGCAGTACGCAAAAACAAACGTGTTCGCATTTCCCAGCGAACAACATTCGCCCATTGATTTATCAGAATAGGCAGGTCGCGGTAGGATTGAATCCAGTTTTTATAAGTGCTCCAGATAATTGTTTCGGAGGTTGGACGAACAATCAGTTCTTCTTCAAGCTTTGCAGATGGATCTACAATCAATCCATTTCCATTAGGGTCGGCCATCAACCTATGATGAGTTACCACAGCACATTCTTTGGCAAAACCATCTACATGTTCGGCTTCTTTACTCAAAAATGAT
>CAIQOG010000473.1 GCA_903873355.1 uncultured Bacteroidales bacterium | reverse complement strand
TTTGCTCTTTTTTATTGCGTGTGTTTTTTAGTCTGATTATAAGAGATATTGCTCACTAATAGATTTATGTTCCTGGACACGGAAAATAGTGTCAGCAAACATTTCGGCAATAGAAAGAATTTTTACTTTCGAACAACGTTCAAGATCAAATGGAATAGAATCGGTAAATGCAATCTCCTCAAGTGACGAATTAACAACCCGCTCAGCAGCCTCACCGGACATCACACCATGCGATACAATTGCTCTGACACTACGAGCACCCTTGGCTTTCATAATATCAGCTGCTTTGCACAGCGTTCCTGCTGTATCCACCATATCGTCGACTATAATCACATCTTTTCCGTACACTTCACCGATAATCGTCATTTCGCCTACCACATTAGCACGTTCACGCGTTTTATAGCAAATTACCAAAGGTACTCCAAGGTATTTTGAATACGATCCGGCACGTTTTGAGCCACCCACATCAGGCGATGCAATTACAAGGTTTTTCAATTTCAGCGATTTTATATACGGAATAAAAATTGAAGAACCATACATATGATCCACCGGTATATTAAAGAAACCCTGAATCTGGTCGGCATGTAAATCCATAGTGATAACCCTGTCAACTCCTGCCACACATAGCATATCAGCAATCAGTTTGGCACCGATCGATACGCGTGGTTTATCTTTTCTGTCCTGACGCGCCCAGCCAAAGTAAGGAATAACTGCTATGATTTTGTATGCTGAAGCCCTTTTGGCGGCATCAATCATCAATAACAATTCCATTAGGTTATCAGAATTTGGAAAAGTAGACTGAACAAGATAAATGTATTGTCCACGAATTGATTCTTCGTACGAAACTGCAAATTCACCATCGGAGAAATGCTGAATATTCATGTTTCCAAGTTGACAATCTAAACTTTGACAGATTTTTTCGGCAAGATAACGACTTTTTGTACCAGAGAATACTTTGAATTGTGAATTTGTAGCCTGCATGTGAAGAAGGAATGAAGGTTGAAAAATTTTCTGCAAAAGTACAGAATATAATCATAAAAAATGGCATAAATCCATAGAAATATCAAATGAATATTTATGAGTTGAAAATACATTTATAATTGAAATTTATATTTGTCAACATCAGCTAAAATCTAAACAATGGATGAGTTTCCGCAAACGTTTGAAATTAAAAAAGCTAAGTTATTTAAGATATTGAAAATGCAACTTGCAAAATAGCAGTATTTTTGAAATGCATAAAAAACAAATCATTTTCTATAGTTTTATTAATCAAAACTTTATGAAATTACACTTTAAAATATCTTATTTTACTTTTTGGGGACAGCGGTTGCTTGTGAGCGGAAATATTCCCGAATTAGGAAATAATGATTTATCGAAAGCATTACAGTTGAATTTTCAGTCTCCTGAAGCATGGACGGGTGAAATTGAGCTAAGTAAGGAAACAGAATTAAGTCTGTCGTACAAATATATTCTTTACAACGAGCATACCGGAAAATACGATGAAGAATGGGGAATTGGCCGTACACTCGTACTAAATCCGGCAAAGACGGAGCATTTTTTCTGCATTGATTCCTGGAATTCGCCATCGAGTATCGAAAACGTTTTCTTATCAACTCCCTTTCAGGATGTATTGCTAAAAAATGATACTCCAGAAGTTGACGAAAATTCGGTTCAACCAAAAAAATACACCCATATTTTCAGTGTAAAAATGCCATTAATAGGCAAAGATGAAGTTCTTTGTATTATTGGTGATTGTGAACAACTCGGTAACTGGTCGACCGGAAATCCCGTATTACTAACTAAATCAACTGAAAATTACTGGTTTGCAAAACTCGACTTGAGCAAAGTTAAGCACGAAGTTCATTATAAATATGGGATTTGCGATGCTGAAACAAATCAGTTCAGGTATTTCGAATTAGGTCCCGATCATATAGTTCCGGTTTATAATTCGAAGAAAACTATTATTCAAAAAGCCGATGGTTTTGTACAAATCACCAATCATTCCTGGAAAGGTGCCGGTGTAGGACTACCTGTTTTCAGCATTCGCACCCACAACAGTTTTGGTGTTGGCGATTTTGAAGACATGAAATTGCTGGTTCAATGGGCTCAAAAGGTTGGGTTGAAGTTGATTCAGGTTCTTCCACTCAACGATACCATTGGAACGCATACCGAGGCCGATGTACTGCCTTATGCTGCCATCTCGGCCTTTGCATTGAATCCTTTATTTCTGAACTTAGAGGCAATCGGAAAACTACCCGATACAAATCCATTACAACAAATTTATGATTCAAAAAAAGAGGAACTAAATAAATTGGAACTGATTGCATTCCTTGATGTAATTAACTACAAACTTGAATATGCCCGCGAATTATACCTCCAACAAAAGGAAAAATTCCTGAAAAGCAAAGATTACAAAGCATTTTTCAAAAATAATGAATACTGGCTTGCGCCTTATGCAGCTTACTGCGTTTTGCGTGATAAATTTGGCACATCTGATTACCGTCAATGGGATGATTATGCTCAATTCGACAAAAAGAAAATTGCAGATTTTTCAGATTCAAAACAACCACATTTCGACGATATTGCAGCCAATTATTTCATTCAATACCACCTGCACCTGCAACTTTCAGACGCTGCCAGTTATGCTCATAAACATGGCGTAGTACTGAAAGGTGACATTCCAATCGGAGTAAACCGTAATAGTGTGGACACCTGGGTAAATCCCGAACTCTTCCACATGAATATGCAGGCCGGCGCTCCGCCCGATATGTTTGCCATTAAAGGACAGAACTGGGAATTACCGACTTACAACTGGGAACTAATGGAACGCACCGACTTCGACTGGTGGAAAAAACGATTCTCACAAATGTCTAACTATTTTGACACCTTCCGGATTGACCACATACTCGGATTCTTCCGTATCTGGCAAATTCCGACTAATCAGGTTGAAGGCATCATGGGACATTTGAATCCTTCGGTACCGGTTCATATCAATGAATTTTCGGAAAAAGGGCTTTGGTTCGATTATAACCGATATTGCAAACCCTATATCACTGACTCAATCCTTTGGGATTTCTTTGGGGAGGAAACTAACTGGGTGAAAGTAAACTGTCTGGAAATTGAAAATGGTTGGATTTTCCGCCTGAATGACGAATATAGCACTCAACTTGCTGTTGAAAATAAATTTAAAGAAGGACTTATTTCTGAACGTGTGAAGTGGGGACTGTTCGATTTGATTTCCAACGTGCTGTTCTTTGAAGTGGAAGGAAGTAACTCTACTCAATTCTACCCTCGTTTCGGGATGCAATCTCTTCGCACTTACCGCGATTTGGATGGTTACACCAAAGACCGTTTGAATGATATTTACGTGGATTATTTCTTTAAACGTCAGGATTCAAACTGGTATCAGTCAGGTATGAATAAACTCCCCGGGCTGAAACGTGCTACCAATATGCTGATTTGTGGTGAAGACCTTGGATTAATGACACCATGTGTAACTTCGGTTATGAATAATTTGGGAATTCTAAGTCTGGAAGTTCAACGGGCACCTAAATCAAATAAAATTGAATTCTTCCATCCTGCCGATGCTCCATATCTCTCAGTTGTTACTCCTTCAACTCATGATATGAGTACGATTCGTGGCTGGTGGGAAGAAGATCGAAGCGTAACACAGCGTTTCTTCAACTCACAACTCGGACATTGGGGAACTGCACCATTTTTCTGTGATTGGTGGATTTGCCGTGATATTCTGTTACAACATCTTTATTCACCTGCTATGTGGAGCATATTCCAAATGCAGGATTTATTGAGTATTTCTGACTCAGTACGAGGTCAAAATCCACACGAAGAACGAATCAATGTTCCTTCGAACTCTATGCACAGCTGGCGATACCGTATGCATTTGTATATGGAAGAGTTACTCGAGAAAGATGATTTCAACTCCGAATTACGAAATTATATTACTCAATCCGGTCGCTAATAGCAGGATCTTTATAACTGATTGAATAATAGGCTGTCCCAAGATATTTGAGACAGCCTATTACACATTAATTACTTTTTCAGAAACCGGTTTTCTGTTATTTCAGTTTATTTGTTGTGTCCGGTTTGTTTCTGATATGGCTATGTTTTCTTCCATATAAGAAATAAATAAAGAATCCTATCAACATCCATACTACCAGACGAATCCAAGTATCCAGAGGCAAAGAAACCATTTGTGCAAAACAAACTAATGCACCAAGAATTGGAATTACAGGCACCCACGGTGTTTTAAAAGGACGAGGTACATCGGGTTGTGTTTTTCGTAACAGAATAATGCTGATACAAACTATTGCAAATGCCAGCAAAGTTCCTATTGAAACCAGTTCACCCAAAATACTTATTGGCAAAGTTCCGGCAATAACCATTGCCACGGAGCAGGTAATAATTGTACTGATATAGGGTGTTTTAAATTTTGGATGAACTTTGGAAAATATTGGTGGTAATAAACCATCCTTTGACATGGAGAAAAAGATACGTGGTTGTCCCATTAGCATAACCAATACCACTGAACTTAATCCGGCTATTGCAGCAATTTTAATGATTGGCCGCAACCAGAACATAGACGAACCCATTGCATTAACTCCTACAGCAATCGGGTCAGCTACATTAAGTGTGGTATAGCTCACAATTCCGGTAAGTACAATGGCCACCAAAATATACAATATAGTAGATATGCTAAGTGAAGCCATAATACCCACCGGCATATCACGTTGAGGATTTTTGGTTTCCTGTGCTGCAGTCGACACAGCATCAAATCCAATATAAGCAAAGAATATTACTCCCGCCCCACGCAGAATTCCACTCCATCCAAAATGGCCGGAAACACCTGTATTTTTTGGAATAAATGGTGTCCAGTTCATTGATTTTACAAAGAAAAATCCGATTCCGATAAACAGTACAATAACCGCAAGTTTTACGATTACCATTACGTTATTGAAGTTGGCCGATTCTTTAATACCAACAACCAGCAAAATAGCTATAACAGCAACCACAAACATGGCAGGAATATTAATTACGGCAGTTACATGTTCGAGTGACGCCGCCTGAATGCCCTTTGAAGCAAGTGATTGAATAAGTTGAGCTGTTTCCGGTTTCCAGCCCATGTCAGGCACATTCATCAGAACAGTACCTGTAGCTGCCGAAAGTTGAGGTGGAATAATAATGCCAAAATCGTTGAGAAAACTCACCACATAACCCGACCATCCGACTGCCACAGTTGACGCAGCAAAAAGATATTCCAGAATTAAATCCCAGCCAATAATCCATGCGAAAAACTCGCCCATGGTGGCATATGAATAGGTATAAGCACTTCCTGCAATCGGAATCATAGCTGCAAACTCGGCATAACACAATCCGGCAAAAGCACAGGCAAGTCCTGAAATAATAAATGAAATCACGATGGCAGGACCTGCATATTGTGCAGCAGCCTGACCGGTTAATACAAAAATCCCTGCTCCAATTACCGCACCAATGCCTAGAAAAGTTAGATTCCATGGCCCCAGATGACGTTTCAGACCGTGCTCGGTACTTTCGGCTTCAGCAAATAGTTGCGTAAGTGTTTTTCTTCTGAATAGTTCTTTATACATAAATTTTGATGGGTTCTTTATGCCTTCCTGTTATGTTCAATTTGAAATAATATAGGCTGGAAAGCTATTAATCTGCAATTTTTTGAACGCAAAAATAGCTTTTTTAATTGGATTTATGCAATTGAAGCAAAAAAATGAGACAGAAAATTGAATTATACAACTTTGGTGTAATTATAAATCACTGTTAGCAACTGTCAGTTTCAGAATCAATCCTCTCCATGCCGGCATATTCAGAGTCAGTGGCTCTGTTGTTGTGAGCCTGAACACAGGTAATTTATTATTCTCATCCAGTAAATCTGTTACATGATAACTCTTACCTTCTTTCAGTTTAAGATATTCAAAAGCCTCTTTAGGAAAACAGACATTTGTATCAAGATGTTTATCGTCAAAATTCAGAACTATTAGCAATAAATCATCCTTATGTTTACGGAAATAGGCAAACTGTTCGTTTGTGT
>CAIQOG010000472.1 GCA_903873355.1 uncultured Bacteroidales bacterium | reverse complement strand
TGGAACACCATCAACAATATATAGAGGAGCATTTCCACCAGTTAATGATTTTGCACCTCGAATAAGAATATCCGAGCCACCACCCGGACGTGCTGAATTTTGTGTTACAGTTACCCCTGCAGCCTGTCCACGAAGCATTTCTGCTACACTGGTGGTAGGAATGGCGTTCATCTCGTCGGCTTTCACCGAAACCACCGAACCTGTTAAATCTGATTTCTTTTGAGTACCATACCCAACGACGATGACTTCTTCAAGTTCTTTGGATTTTTCGGCCAAAACTATTTTAAGTGTTTTCTGGTTACCGACTGTGACAGTTTGATTGATATAACCAACATAACTGAACTGCAACACATCACTGGCACCTTTTACTTTGATGCTGAATTTACCATTCACATCGGAAACTGTACCAACTGTAGTGCCTTTAACCAATACGCTGACACCAATGAGTGTTTCACCGTTTTTGTCAACCACTGTTCCGCTAATGAGCTGCTGTGATAATGCTACAGTAACATTGGCCAAAAACAGAAGGGAAATAATTAAAAATCTGTTCTTAAATTGTTTTTTCATAATAATTATAGATGAATTAATAGAATTAAGCAGTGCAAATATAGTACTTAATTCAAAACCTCATTTATAATTTTTGTACACAAATTAATCAATTTAATCCGAATAAGCGAAAATAATTCCTAATGTGTGATTTCCTGCAGTATATATCATTCTTTACATCTTTATAAAACGCTTGTTTCGGAATTTGTAAATCAGAGGTTCTGTACATTTTTGATAATATATTGTACAAACAAATTAATCCGGATTGAAATGTTTTATTACTTTTGTCAACACACTTAACGATTAGAATACCATGAAACAAGTTCGAATTATTTTCATTGCCATTCTATCCCTGTTTTGGTTAATACCACAAGCAGAGACCATTTTTTTCGACCATTTGGGGGGAGAAAACAGCCTGTCACAATTATCTGTGAATTCTATTTATCAGGACGAGAATGGAATCATTTGGATAGGTACCCGTTACGGATTGAATAAATATGATGGAAATAAAATTGAGGTTTTCAAACATATAACCCACGACAACAATTCACTATTTGGAAATAATATCCAGACTGTCTGTGGAGATAAAAAAGGGAATATTTACCTCCAGTGCCGTTCAGGGTTAGTGCTATATGACCTGATACTACAAAAAATGATTACGGTTTGCCAAAATGAAGTGGTAAGCATATCATACGGACTGAATACATTATGGGTTTGCTCAAATAATACGATCTTCACTTATGACAAAGAAAAAAATAAGTTGATTCTTTATGCTAAGATTAATATTCCCGACATCAGAATAAGTAGTATAAAGGAAACTTCAACCGGTCAGCTTTTTATTGGCACAAAAAACAATGGTTTGCTGATTATGGATAAAAACCGGAGGCTGGTTTCAAGTATTCAAAATATAGATGTTATCAACCTCTTTGAAGACAGCAAACAAAACTTGTGGGTCGGCACCAGACGTAACGGGCTTTTCATTATCGACCGAAACAACCAGACTATACATTTAGAAAATAAGCCGGGAAATGCAAATTCACTGCCCAATAATTTCGTACGTTCGGTTTGTGAGGATGATTTTGGCAATTTCTGGATAGGAACATTTAATGGGTTATGTCGTTACAATGCTTCACTGAATCGGTTTACCACTTTTAATCATACCGAAAGCCGCCCCTACTCGCTCGGCAGTTCTTCTATCTGGTGTATTATGAAAGATAAACAGGGAACTATCTGGATTGGGTCTTTTTTTGGAGGAATTGATTATTTTAACCCCGAATATTCATTTTATAAATTCAATGGCGTTGATAATGGAAAAAACTTCAGTCTGAGTAATCCGATAGCCAGTAAAATGATTGAAGACAATCAAAACAACCTGTGGATTGGTACTGAAGGAGGCGGATTAAACTGCCTGAACAGGAAAACAGGGGTTATAAACATTTATAACAATCTTCCAACAAACAAAGGTATTTCAGCCAATACCATTAAAGCCCTGTGGCTCGATAAATCGACAAATAATCTTTGGATTGGAACGCATATTGAAGGTCTGTATCGCATGAATCTTAACTCCAAGCAAACCGTTGTTTTCAGAAATGATCCAAAAAATCCGACCTCGCTTCGAAACGATTATGTAAGAGGTATAATTCAGTATAAAAATAAATTATATCTGGCAACTCATAATTCGGTGGTTGTATTTGATGTGGCTACGCAAAAAAGTACATTCCTGATTGATAATAAAAAATATGGATTAGAAAACAAGCAAATTTGGGATATTTTACTCGACCAAAATGAACGGTTGTGGTTCTCAACTTCATCAGCCGTATTTCGCTACGATTTCAAAAACAGTACTCTGAAAAAATACACACACAATGATGCAGACACACTCAGTCTTAGTTCCACTTATCTGAATACATTCTTTCAGGACAGTAAAGGCCGTATCTGGCTTGGTTCAGCTGGTAGCGGATTAGACCTTTACAATCCAAGAACCGATAACTTTAAATCCTTTAATTCGACCAACTCTTCCATAATCGACGATTACATTCTCGATATTAAAGAATCTCAGTCGGGTTATTTATTAATTGCCACTAACAAGGGATTTTCGTATTTCGATGTTGAGAACAATAAATTTTACAACTATGAAAACCAGTCTGTATTCCCTATCAATGCTATCAATGA
>CAIQOG010000471.1 GCA_903873355.1 uncultured Bacteroidales bacterium | reverse complement strand
TCCTTATCCCCCTTTAGGGGTTAGGGGTAAACTTAGAAAAATATATGAACCAATTTGATTTAACAGGAAAAGTTGCCCTTGTAACAGGAGCATCTTACGGAATCGGTTACGCTATTGCTTGTGGTTTGGCCAAAGCAGGTGCAATCATTGTATTTAATGATATCAATCAGGATTTAGTAAACAAAGGAATTGCAGCATATGAAGCAGATGGAGTAAAAGCTCACGGATATGTGGCTGACGTAACAAACGAAGATCAAATCAACGCTGTAGTTGCTCAGATTGCTAAAGAAGTTGGCGAAATTGATATTCTGGTAAACAATGCCGGTATCATTAAACGTATTCCAATGCACGAAATGAGTGCTGCTGAATTCCGTCAGGTAATTGATATTGACCTGAATGGTCCTTTTATTTGTGCTAAAGCGGTTATTCCGGCCATGATGAAAAGAGGTTCAGGAAAAATTATAAACATTTGCTCTATGATGAGCGAGCTTGGTCGCGAAACAGTAGCAGCTTATGCTGCAGCTAAAGGCGGTTTGAAAATGCTGACTAAAAATATTGCTTCTGAATATGGTGAATTCAACATTCAGTGTAATGGCTTAGGTCCGGGTTATATTGCTACTCCGCAAACAGCTCCATTACGTGAAATTCAGGCAGATGGTTCACGTCATCCATTCGATCAGTTTATTATTGCAAAAACTCCTGCAGCACGTTGGGGAAATGCTGAAGACCTTGTTGGTCCGGCTGTATTCCTTGCTTCACCTGCTTCTGACTTCGTAAACGGACACGTTCTTTATGTTGACGGCGGTATTCTGGCTTATATTGGAAAACAACCCAAATAATTTACAATTGATTCATTTACGACTTGCCTGCGGCAGGCAGGTTTCCAATTGATTGATTATGAATAAATTTAAATTATTAGCTGCTTCACTCCTATTTGTTTCGGGAATTTTTGCACAGAAATCTGTGACTGTAAGTAACAGTTCGGATTTGGATCGAAAAGCTGAACTTGTGGAAGTAAAAGCCTGTTGCAACAAAAGTTGCATTATCACTAAATCAGTTGTACTGAAAAATGAAAAAGGCGAAGAAGTACCTTATCAGTTGACTTACAACGATAAAAAGGAAATTCAGGGATTGATTTTTCAGGCAGATGTAAAGGCAAAGTCAAAAGCAACTTATATGCTGACTGAAGGTACACCATCGCCGGTTGTAGCTAAAACATTTGGACGCTTTGTTCCTGAACGTAAAGACGATTTTGCCTGGGAAAATGATATGTGTGCCTACCGTATGTATGGTCCGGCACTTGCCAAAGAAAATCCAAGCAACGGTGTGGATATGTGGATTAAATGTACTGACGAGCTGGTTGTTGATCAGCGCTATACCGATGAATTAAAAAATGGCCTTTCGTACCATATAAACCGTGGCAAAGGATTGGATTGTTATACTGTTGGTCATACGTTGGGTGTTGGTGGAATTTCGCCTTATGCCGATGGAAAACTCTGGGTAGGCAATCATTTCGATCGATATAAAGTGCTGGAAAATGGACCGCTTCGCACAATTTTCACTTTATCATACGATTCTGTCAAAGTTGGAAATAGTTTTTATACTCAAACGCTGACTATCACTACTGTTGCTGGTTCAATTTTGAATAAGGCTGTTGTAACTTACAATGGTCCGGCACAAAACATGGAACTGGCATCGGGAATTTTCCTACACGACGGTCAGGGCATTTTGAAACAAAACATTTCGAATGGTACTTCAGCTTATGCCGAGGAAGCAATTTCAAATGCTAAAGTCCGTGAAGGTCGTAATTATATCGGAGTTTATTTTCCTGCAAAAGTGAATGATGCCCGTAAAGAAGGACAACACGCTTTAATATTAAGTTCGTATAAAGTTGGACAAAGTTTTACATACTACTTTGGTGGTGGTTGGGATAAATGGAAATATCCTACTGATGCTGACTGGTTTAAGGCTGTGGAAGAATTTGCAGCTAAAACAAAGAATCCGCTGAAAGTTACTGTAAAATAATTCATAATTTTAAATGCATAATTGATAATTGAAGAATCCTCGTTTTCTCTTGAAAACGGGGATTTTTTGCTTTCAGAAATTTGAGTAATTTTGCACCGCTTTTGCGTTTCACAAATTGAATCGTAAACCCGCCTGCCGCAGGCAAGTCGTAAATGATTAAATTGTAAATTAATATGATCCTTCTCCATATCGAAACCTCCACCAACGTTTGTTCGGTGGCACTGAGTGAAAACACAGACTGTCTGTTTTTCAAATCTAATGCCGAAGGAATGAATCATGCAGCACTGTTGAGCGGTTTTATTGCTGATGCACTGGAAGTCATCAAATCAGCTAACAAAAAGCTTGAAGCTGTATCTGTGAGCAGTGGACCGGGTTCATACACAGGTTTACGAATTGGTGTTTCAACAGCTAAAGGATTGTGTTACGGACTGGATATTCCACTTATCGCCGTCAGCACACTGGAAGTATTGGCTGCCGAAGCTATCAAAACAATTGACGGTTCTGAAAATGCTTTATTTTGCCCTATGATTGATGCCAGACGCATGGAAGTCTATTCAGCCTTCTATGATGCCACTCTGAATCTGAAACGCGAAATCTCAGCCGATATCATTAATCCGGATTCTTATGCAGAAATACTTGCAAATCAACCGGTTTATTTCTTCGGAAACGGTTCTGACAAGTGTAAATCAACGTTGACACATCCCAATTCACGATTTATAGAAAATCTCGTTCCACTGGCAACGAATATGATTCCATTGGCTGTAAAGGCTTTTAATGAACAAAAGTTTGTCGATACTGCTTATTTTGAACCGTTTTATCTCAAAGAATTTCACACAACCACACCGAAATCAATCTAAAATAAATCGGGGAAATGATACTGATTCATTTCCCCGATTCATTTTATTTATTAGTCTCTTTTACCGGCCTTTTTGAGTCTCTTTTCCTCCTTTTTTTCCTTTGGAGTTTTAAGGGCTTCTTTCTTCACATTTTTTTTTGCATCTGTTGATTTTGCCATGATTTCTGATTTTTATTAATCGGTTAATAATCTGATACTTTTATAACAATTCAGTTTAAATAAAAGTTTTTAAACAGTTTGTTTATGGTGAATTTCTATTCATTTTCTGCTTTCGGAAAAAACCGTGAATGATCATCGGATTTGACTTCAGCTGTTTTTGGTTTTACTTCTACAACCTTCACAACCGGAATTTCGTCGTTGAATTTATTTAAGCGTTTGGTAAGGTGTGGATGCGATGCTGATTTTTCGGCAAACCAGGTCCAAAAGCCTTTTTCATTCTGAATTTGAGCAATATATTCTTCAGTATTTACATTTTTATAATTTGATTTGCCGGCAGCTAAAATCAATAAGCCGTTCTTAACTCCTGAAGGTGAAAGTGCATATCCGATATTATCGCAGGTATATTCACAAGCTCTTGAATAGGCAGCACTCAAAAACGGCACAAGGTAAGCCGGAAAAAGCAACTGATTCTTTATCATGTGATTACGTTTGATATGTCCCAGTTCATGACCAATAATAAACCAGAGAATATTCTTATCTTTTTCGAGTGCTGTTTCTACAATTTCGGAATAAAGCACAATGTAATTATGTCCCAGAAATCTTGAAGCAAAAGCATTTAGCACTCCACCCGACTGCATAATATACACACTTGGAATATATTTAAGGCCAAGCAATTCAGATTGTTTCACGACAATATGATAAATTTCGGGAAACTGTTTTTCATTCAGTTTAATGCCATTTCCTTTCAAATGACCGATAATTACTCCAAACCGAATAAACCAAAACAAACAAAAGATAATTATGTAAACATATACCAGATATACCGATGCCATTTCAGGCATATCGATGGTAAATGTAGACCAAATACCGCTTGCTATCACGACATAAAGAATAAGACTAAAAATAATTTTTAACACGAAATAAACTTTTTCTTTGGTTGTAACTTCATAAACTACTTTTGATTCCATAAACTGTAATGTGAATTGAATAATTTTAAAAAAT
>CAIQOG010000470.1 GCA_903873355.1 uncultured Bacteroidales bacterium | reverse complement strand
TTTTTGTTTTCATTTATTTTAGGGATAATACTCCCATTAATTTACTTCTATATTGCCGAACTACTTAACAATCGTATTTCAAGCAGTAAAGAATTAAAGCGTCTGGTTAAAGTTCCATACCTGGGTGCTATCGGACTAAAAAAGGAAGTTGACGTAGTTGTAGTTCACGAAGGAAAAACAACCCCTATCGTTGAGATGTTTCGGATTATTCGTACAAACATGCAATTCATGTTAGCCGGTAAAGAAAAACCTGTAATACTAATAACTTCCAGTATTAGTGGCGAAGGCAAATCATTTACTTCTATAAATCTGGCTATGTCACTTGCCTTAATGAAGAAGAAAGTTATTTTAGTCGGTTTAGACATACGAAGTCCTATGCTGGGTGAATATCTTCATTTATCTAAAGAAAGAGGAATCACCATGTTTATATCAGATGAAAGTTATACTGTAAATGACATCATAATACCATCTAAGCTGCATTCATTCTTAGATGTAATTCCTGCAGGTCCGGTTCCACCAAATCCCGCTGAATTGATAATGAATCACAGACTTGATGAATTATTTATCAAATTAAGGGAAATGTACGACTATATTGTTGTTGATTCAGCGCCAATAGGTCTGGTTTCAGATACTTATTTATTAAACAGACTTGTCGACAATTGTATTTATGTAGCCAGAGAAAATTATACGCCACGGGATGCATGTGATTTAATCAACGAAATCTACGAACATAAGAAGCTTAATAACATGGCTGTTATTTTGAATGGTGTGAGTGAAAACTCTTCAAACTATGGATATGGTTATGGTCATGGTCATGGTAAATACAAAGATGATTATAGTAAAAAAATAAATCTGATAAACAAAATCAGAAAATAACATTAATTTTTCAAAAAAAACGAACCCCTGAAATGAACTTTTTCAGGGGTTTTTTGTTTCAAATAGGAAACTTGGAAACTTTAATACTTAAATAGTTTCCTTTTTCTAATTATATATTGCTGTTTATCAGCAATTTGTGATATTTAACACAAAATTATTTATATTTTTTGATCTTTTTCCAAATAATTATTTCTAATTTTGCAGCGTTTTAATAAATTATTCAATGGAAAATCAACAAGAAATGATAATCAGTACTGCCAGTCGCTTATTTGAGCAGTTCGGAATAAGAAGCGTTTCTATTGATAATGTATGTAATGAGTTACATATTTCAAAGAAAACATTTTATACTTATTTTCCTCAAAAGGAAGATTTGGTAGAAGCAGTTCTTATTCATCAGCGGAAAATAAATTATGAAAAATTCGGAAAATTATTCAAGAATAAGAATTCCATTGATTCATTGATAGTTATTATTAAGGAAATTAAAAAAAGTGCTGAACAGGAATCGACTTCTATGTGTTTTGATCTGGAGAAATATTATCCGAAGATTAACGAAAAATACGAACAGATTAAAAGAGATAATATCAGAATTGGCTTTGAAGCAAATCTCAGGCAAGGAATTCAGGAAGGTTATTATCGCGAAGACTTAGATGTTGAATTGCTATCATATTTTCACTCTATTCAATTAAAAAATAGTTTTGAAATTATGGGGCAGGATTTGAAGAAGTATTCGAAGAAACGCCTGATTGATTTTTCGGTAGACATGATGATTCATCTCATTGCCAATGAAAAAGGATTGAAATACATGGAAGAACATTATAATAAATCAGAATAAAAAATCATTAATTAAAGTATTGTGAAACAGTTTAATAACAAAATGATGTGGTTAATAGCAATAATGTTATTGCCATCAATTGTGCTAAAAGCACAAGACACTCTGACAGTCTCGCTTTCGAAAGCAATAGAAATTGCAATGAGTAAGAGTCCAACAATCAGGGTTGCAAATAAAGAAATTGAAAGAGTAGATTACTCGAAGAAAGAAAAATTTGCGGCTTTATTTCCAAACATTTCTGCAGCCGGCTCTTATCAACGGGCTCTTCAGAAACAACGCGTCTTTTTCTCGATTCCAGGCATGCCTGCTAATCCTGATGGATTTGAGATGGGGCAAGACAATACATTTAATGCAGGTTTATCTGCATCAATGCCATTAATCTCCCCTACCCTTTGGGCTTCTTTAGAAATGACTGAAACAGATGCTAAGCTGGCTTTAGAGTCGGCCAGATCATCAAAACTATCATTAATTAATCAGGTATCAAAAGCATATTATACTATTTTATTGACTCAGGATCAATATAATGTATTCAAACGAAGTTATCAAAACACTGCGGAAAATGCACGTATAATTAGAAATAAATTCAAACAGGGATCAGTTTCAGAGTTTGAATGGATACGCGCAGATGTTCAGGTGAAGAATGCTAACTCAAATTTAGTATCAGCTGAAAGTGCTGTTAACATGAGCAAATTACAACTAAAAATGTTGATGGGTGTAAATATGTTTACCGGATTGAAAATTGAAGGTAACATGTCGGATTTTGAAAAAAACATGTATGGCGATGTTTTATCAATTGATACTACCAGCCTGAAAACAAACACAGATTTAAATCAATTTGACATTAAATCAAAACAATTAGATCATGCATTAAAAATTCAAAAAGCAGGCTGGTGGCCAACTTTAGCCGCAAGTTTCAATTATGCTTATATGTCAATGGCAAATGATAAAGTTGATTTAAAATGGTTCCCAACTTCAACCGCTGCAGTACAATTATCTATTCCGATTTTTCAGGGTGGAGCAAGAGTGTATAAGGAAAAACAATTGAAAATACAGCAAGAACAATTGAAAGATCAACGCGATAATTTACGTAGAAGCCTCGAAATGCAGGCAATTTCATATCTTGATAATATCAAAAAAGCGATTGAAAAAATTGAATCAAACAAGGAAGGTTTGAGACAAGCGGAAAAAGCCGTTGCTATTTCAAAGAAACTTTATGAAGTTGGCTCAAGTACATATCTTGATTTATCAAACTCAGAACTTGCTTACTTACAGGCCGGATTAATGTACAATCAGTCAATCTTCGATTATCTTTCGGCCAAAGCTGATCTTGAAAAACTATTAGGAAAAAACTAAGAAAAAATAATAAAAACATAATAAAAAGACGAATATGAAAAAGATTAAATTAACAGGACTACTACTTGTTGCACTGGCTATTGGATTGTCTTCGTGCTCAAAAAAGAAATCTGACACAAAAGTAATAGTTGAAACTCCAAATGTAAAAATTCAGGAAGCAACTGAAAAAAATGTAGAACAAACTTTCGAACTAACAGCAACTGTGCAACCTCAGTTAAAGAATAGTATTGCACCCTCCGCTCCTGGTAGAATCCGCGAAATCCTTGTTGAAGTTGGCAGTCATGTGGTAAAAGGACAAAAAATCGTTCAAATGGA
>CAIQOG010000469.1 GCA_903873355.1 uncultured Bacteroidales bacterium | reverse complement strand
TCGCAGCCAGCGAAGTGGCATTAGCATTCAGTATATCCAGTCCGAAAATGGCAATCAGCGTAGGAACCATAACGATTCCACCTCCAATGCCAAACAATCCCGACATGATTCCGGCACAAATACCGAGTAATAAAAATCCGAATTCCATTTATTGACGTTTTTGTCCGGCAAAAGTAATCATTAAAAATCAATTTATTAAAAACCGTTCGAGCCAAAAATATAAAACGGGGAATCATTTCGAAATGATTCCCCGTTTATTTGCACGACTTTCAATTGTACTTTCACTAAGAATTGATAGCGTCAACATCTATTTTATTCCCAGTTTGGCACTGAATTCCAATCCTGTTTTATTGCCGGTAATATGAACAATATACAATCCTGACTTCAGTTTTCCACGCTCCAATACGGCTGAATTTCCGCTGAATGATTCGCGGCGGACTTCATTTCCACTCAAATCGAGAATACTAATGTTATAATTACCTTGTTCAGCTACATTGGGCAATTCTATTACAAATCGATTGGTAGCTGGTTGTGGATAAACCAGTGCTTTCAGAATTGCCTGTGGAGATTCTACTCCGTTAGCCGGACAAGTGATTGTACTGACGGTCAGTTTAGAACCGCTTAGTCCGCTTGCCTGATAGCAGGTGGATTGTGTTACACCGGTAATATCTACCGTTTGCGGTGAGCCGGCTTTGCTGAAAACAATGTTTACATTGGTTACAGACGGTGCAAAAGTATAGGAATACCAGCTATTTCCTACATCAGTCATAGCCGTTCCAGGCCATCCAACCAGTATTGGAGTTGTTCCTGTCCATGCATAAAGTGAAACTCCGGCAGTCCCCCAATCCGTTGGTTTTTTGAACGAAACGGTAATTCCGGTAGTTGTTGTCGGAACAGTAAAAGTTGCTGTGAATGCAGCATCACTCAGTAAGTCGGCACTATCCACAATCTGATATGTAAATGAGCCTGTGGTAGTTCCGGCTGTATAAACCAACTGAGTCATATCGGTTACAAGTTGGTTGGTGGTAACGGGAGTATTGTTGATTACCAGACTTCCTGCTGTAGGAACTGTAAGCACTTTAATGCCTTTAAAAGTGTTGGAAACAGGGCTGTAGAAACCAAAATCGGGAACGTCAAATGTGTAAGTTTGGCTTGCATTCAGTGTCTTGCTGATATTCTGCCCCAGCGGATTGTTGGTCGCAACCGGAGTAACAGTTATGTTGTAATTACTTCCACCGTTGTTATCCCAGTTGGTACCGTGTTTCAAAACGAAATTGATAGAACTTACAGCCTGAGTGGGATTATTAAACGGTCCTAACACCACCTGCCAAACGCCATTCACCTGAGTAAACGGCGTTTCAACTGCTCCGGTAACCGTAACAGTACCTACGGGCTGATAGGCTGCATTTGGTATTGACCAGGTTGCGCCATTTGCATTTACTCCCCAATGAAGGTACGATGCGGCAGTTGCAACTTTTGACGTAATGGTGATTGTATTGGCAGTGGTGGGTGTGGTAGGAGTCCAGTTTACATCGGTCGAAGTTCCACCTCCACCGTTACTTGCTCCCACATAGACGTGCTGAATCGGACTTTTATATACATTTCCTTTGGTGTCAACAGCTTCCACATAATAATCCACCAACGTATCTTTCAGCCCTTTTATTTCGGCATAACACAAATCTGCTTTGGCTTTGGGTGTGATAAAAATACTGGCTGTCAGGGTTGATGGAGCTGCTGCCATGGGTTGGCGGGTCATTTCCTTGCTGGTCCAGGCTGTAACTCCTGAGCCGCCGGCATAAATTTTATTATCGGCATTTACTTTTCCATCAAAATCGGTACGGTATTTCAGAGTAACCGATGTTAGCCCACTTACGTCGTATGCATAGGTCCAAACGTCGAAATCACTCGAAACGGCTACCTTTTTATAACCCGATAAAGCTCCAAAAATATTATCACCCGGATTATACGGAAAACGTTGCGGAATAAAAACCGAAGGCGGTGTATTGTCAACTCCTGATTTGGAAGTAATTACTTTATTTGCATAGTCAATTGCAATATTACCTGTTAGCGCTTCCTTTACAATCATATCTTCGGATGTGCCATAATACATAAATCCCGAATTCAGTCCGCCCATGTAGAAATGCCAGGCTTTTTCTGCATTGGTGGCCATTGTTCCTCCTTCAGTAACATACTGAATACGCAGATTTCCACCTTCAAGGTCTTCAGCCATAGTTACGTAATTTTCGGCAGCGGTCAGCACCGACCAGTTGTAGGCATCTTCCGTCCAGCCCGTTGGGTCAAAACGATAATTGGTTTTGGAATAAAGCGGCCACAGCCAGTTGATAAATTGTGGGTGTCCCCAGTCGTCGGCCGCATTCACCCACGCTCCATCTTCCACATGCACAATGTCATTGGCCGGAACAGGATTTTCTTTCAGAAACTGCTGTATGGTGGTAGGTTGATAACCTGAACTCGCCGCACCATGTGCAAAACTGGTCACCGCTGAGCCATAATAACTGCTTCCACCTCCCCAGGCATTGTCGCCATCATGAGCCAGAAGCACAATACTTGGATGTGATGCATCACTGAAAGCTGCCACACGGGTGGAAACATCGCCGGCATTTTCGCCGCTGTAGCCATCCACGTAACTCATGTAATTACACATAGGTACTACATCAATGGTATAAGCTGTTCCGTTATTTGGGTCAATATACTGTGCTTTGTGTGCCTGATAGCTGAATGGAGCAGCAATCCGCACGCCGCGACCGTCAATTGTACCATCGGCCCAGTTGGTACCCACAGTAGTGGTCATATCGGCTTTATTCGGAGCGTCGATATTACCATTAATATTATATGGATGCACATAATCCGAAAGTGTGCGTGCCAGATGGCTGTTTGGTACCACCGACCATTCTATACCACAGGTTTTCAGAGCTTTGATAATGTGTTCGGAGAAAGCGCATTCTGCAGGCCAGTAGCCTTTGGACGAACTTCCGTAATATTTGTTGGCACTATATTGATGTGCCTGAATTTCTTTTACCAGCGTGCGTTCGCTCACTAAAGGCGATAAAGCGTGGTCATAAGTAAAGTTGATAATATCCAACCGGGGTAATCCGCCCGAAGTTTTCCAGCCATAAGCTTCTTTATATCCACTATACCAGGTAGGGTAAAATCCCCACTGGTTTTTGTCACCGAGCGATTTTACGTTATCCATCAATCCACCCGAAATACTTACCTGTGCTCCTGCATTGGTCAAATCTTTAATGCTGCTCACACCATCGCGAGGGTAGGTTTGATAATCCAGAATGCGGTCGGCTTTCGCGAATATATCTTCCAGATTATTGGTTGGATGAGCAACCGAACTACCGACATACATATTTGTCCCGTTTGCTTTGAGTCGCTGCGATTCTTCGGCAAATTGTTTCGATTCGGGTTTGTCCTTGCTGAAATCAGGCCAGTAAACCGGTTGATCCATGTGCCAGAGGTAAGTGGTATATACTTTGGTCTGTGCTGAAAGATAAAAAACTGAAGAGAGGAGAAATAATGTAGAAAAAAGCTGACGGGTTAGTCTTGAATTCATAAAATATTTGATTTTAAGTAGTAAACCACAAATATACAGACTCATGCAGTCTGAAAAATCCAAACCAAAACCATATCCAATGTTTTTCTATGCAAACGTTTGTAAGTTTAGCCTAAACACATACAATACACCTAATTCTTTCTTACTTACAACTTTTTAATGTATTTTTGTGTTTAATCCGGTATACTTTGTTTTTTAGCTTATATAATAGTCTAAACACTAAACCATAATCTCTAAACGTTTTCATGAGTTTTATTACCAAAAAACCTAATACTTCAGGACTTATCCAATTGAAGGATATTGACCTGCAAGAGATTCTGCCCTTTATTGATTGGGTGTTTTTCTTTATGGCGTGGCGGATACCCGGTAGATTCGATGGAATAGAAACTGTTCACGATTGCCCTTCGTGCAAAATGAGCTGGTTGCAGAAATTCCCTTTTGCCGACCGTCCTAAAGCAGAAGAAGCGCTAAAACTTTTCAGGGATGCTCAGGAAATGCTGAGGCAGATTTCGGATAAGAAAATTCTTCAGGTGAATGCTTCATTTGGAATCTTCGATGCTAGTTCCGACGATGACGATATTTTTATTAAAGATAACGGAAACACAATTCAAATCCCTATGCTTCGTCAGCAACACGAGGCTACGGATGGGTTTTGTTATTCTCTGGCTGATTTTGTTGCGCCCGAAAATGATTATGTGGGTGCTTTTGCCACGACCATTCAGGGTGTTGAAGCTTTTGCCGAAATTTTTGAAAAAGACGACGATGTATATCATTCTATTTTGGCTAAAACACTTTCTGACAGACTTGCCGAAGCTGCTGCAGAATGGCTTCACTGGAAGGTTCGCACCGAATATTGGGGCTATGCCGCCGATGAAAATCTTTCAATAAAAGAAATGCTCAAAACTCAATACAGCGGTATTCGTCCTGCTGTTGGCTATCCGTCTTTGCCTGATCAGTCAATTATTTTTGAGTTGGAACCGTTGCTGAAATTCAGTGAAATAGGCATTCAACTCACAGAAAATGGAGCTATGTTTCCAAATGCTTCCGTGTGTGGATTATATTTTGCTCATCCAAAGTCGAAATACTTCATGGTGGGTAAGATAGATGAAAATCAGTTTCTGGATTATGCTCGTCGATGTGGTAAATCACCTGATTTGCTAAAAAAATGGATGGCTGCTAATCTCTGACAGGTTAATCCGGTTAACTAATCAGACTGTGCTTTGTTACGCTTTGGCAAATTGGCACATTTTTTCTTACCTTTGCATTCACAATTAATTATTAGTTGTAAATCATTAATTCATTTAATGCGCATCGATATAATTTCTGCTGTACCGGAATTACTGGAAAGTCCCCTGAATTATTCTATCGTAAAACGAGCCAAAGAAAAAGGGTTGGTAGAAATTTATGTTCATAATCTTCGTGATTACACAACAAATAAACATCGTCGTGTAGATGATTATGCTTTTGGATTTAGTGCAGGAATGGTCTTGCAGATTGAACCTATAGATCGTATAATCACCAAACTGAAAAGTGAACGGGATTATGATGAAGTGATTTATACGTCGCCTGACGGTGAAAAGTTTGATCAAAAAATGGCTAACAGACTATCAATGTCTGGTAACCTGATTATTTTATGCGGTCACTACAAAGGTATTGATCATCGCATTCGTGAACATCTGATTACTAAAGAAATAACAGTGGGTGATTATGTACTTACAGGTGGCGAACTTCCGGCAGCCATTATGACAGATGCAATAGTACGGCTTATTCCGGGAGCAATCGGTGACGAGCAGTCGGCACTTTACGATTCGTTTCAGGATAATTTGTTGGCACCGCCCGTTTATACCCGACCTGCAGAATACAAAGGTTGGAAAGTGCCTGATGTTTTGCTTTCCGGACATCAGGCTAAAATTGATGAATGGAATCATCAGCAAGCCGAAGAACGGACAAAACGCCTTAGGCCAGATATATTGGATTGAAAATTAAACGTTTAAATCACATACTATGACCGGAGACTCTTTATTTTATTTTTATCTTATTATCATTAATCTTCTCAGCGGAATTGTTTTCGCTTACGATAAATTTGCAGCAGTTACTAAGCGAAAAAGAATAAGAGAAGCGATATTGCATTTATTTGAAAGTTTTGGTGGTGCTTTTGCTAATCTTTTGCTTATGTATGTTTTACGCCATAAAACGAACAAGTCACTCTACTATATGTGGACATGGATTTTTATGACATTGTGGTTGTTTGTTGTTTTGCTTGTAACTTTATTGTAGAAATAACTGTTAAGGAATAGATATTTTTTTAATTTATATCATGACAAAAATTAAAGTCGGTGTAATTGGTGGTGCAGGCTATACAGCCGGTGAATTGTTGCGAATATTGATTAATCACCCGAACGTCGATATTGTGTTTGTGAACAGCAGCAGCAATGCCGGTAATCCTGTGGCTGATGTTCACAGCGGATTAATTGGGGAAACGGATTTGACTTTTACGTCTGAATTGCTATTAAGTGAGGTTGATGCGTTGTTTCTCTGCTCGGCACACGGCGACAGTAAAAAGTTTCTGGAATCGAATGAAGTACCGGCTTCAGTAAAAATCATCGACCTTTCGACAGATTATCGCGCTAAAAGCCCAAACCATAATTTTGTATACGGTTTACCCGAACTGAATCGTGAGGAAATAAAGAAAGCTACCTGTGTTGCTAATCCGGGTTGTTTTGC
Source organism: uncultured Bacteroidales bacterium (assembly GCA_903873355.1). The sequence goes on along the minus strand of CAIQOG010000469.1, from coordinate 3,905 downwards.
CACAGCCATTCAGCTTGCCTTGTTCCCGTTGGCATCAGCAGGATTGCTTACCGATGAAATTCATATAAACGCTATTACCGGTTCAACCGGAGCAGGAGTGAAGCCGTCGGAAACCTCGCATTTCAGCTGGCGTAACAATAATATTTCTATATACAAGCCTTTTGGCCACCAGCATCTGGAGGAAATCGGTCAATCGCTTCGACAGTTGCAGTCAGGTTTCAAAAAATCGATAAATTTTATTCCGGTTAGAGGTAATTTTGCGCGTGGAATTTATGCCACAACGTATACAAGCAGTGCTTTGAATCTGGAAGAAGCAAAGAAATTATACGCTGACTTTTATAAAGATGCAGCATTTACCTTTGTAGTGGACAAAAATCCGGATATGAAACAAGTTGTAAACACCAACAAAGGCATTGTTTACCTTGAAAAACATGGTGATAAATTGTTGATTGTTTCAATGATTGATAATTTATTAAAAGGAGCATCCGGGCAGGCAGTCCAAAATATGAATTTGATGTTCGGTTTGGACGAAAAAGCGGGTTTAGGGTTAAAATCTATTGGATTTTGATGAATTAATCACTAAAATATGTTATAAAACATACTTTTACAGCACTTTTTCTTGGAAATGCTTGGAGCGTATTGAAAAATACCATACTTTTGCATCGTGATTTTTTCATAGTATTAGATTTAAGGTTAACAAAGATTGGTAGTAAGGCGTTACTACCTTTCGCGTTTTTAAGAGGGTAGGTTCTCCTAAGCAACATACGACGAATTCCGATTTTCGGGGTTCGTTTTTTTGTACGCTGATAATTATTTTCTAATTTTGGCAAAAAATAAATGAAATGAAAAATAAAAGTGTTCAAACCGAAATAGACGCGTGTTATTTGTACCGTAAATTGTCTGAGAATGAGTCGGATCAGGCAGTTGCGAATGTTTTCAGACAGATGAGTGAGATTGAGCAAAGTCATGCTGAAGCATTTGCCCGACGAATGAACCTGCCGGTTGAGAATTTGATTCAACCTTCGTGGAGAGCCCAAACGCTGAATTTGATTGGTCGGATTTTTAGTTATGATTATGTTCTTGGGGCATTGATGGATACCGAAAAAGGGCTTTCTAATGCCATTATCAAAACCAAAGAGAAAAACAAATTACAAATTACCGGTACGGAGACCAATCATGTGAAGATTCTGTGGTCGATTTTGGAAAAGGATAAAAATATCAGCGGAACTCAACACGCGAAGTTCGAAAAGAAGCATCGCTCGGTGGGTGGAAATGCCATTCGGGCTGCAGTGCTTGGCGGAAACGATGGTCTGTTGTCGGTTTTCAGTTTGGTTATGGGCGTTTCCGGAGCTACTGGTGGAAATCATAGCGTGATGCTGGCTGGTATTGCCGGATTATTAGCCGGAGCTTTGTCAATGGCACTGGGCGAGTGGATTTCAGTGAAAAGTTCGCAGGAATTGTACGAAAATCAAATGGCTATTGAAATGGAAGAGCTGGAAGTAAATCCTGAAGGAGAATTGCGCGAACTGGCATTGATTTATGTGGCCAAAGGAATTCCTGAAGAACAAGCTTTAAAAATGGCAACCGAAATAATGAAAGATAAAGATCATGCACACGAAGTGCTTGTAAAAGAAGAACTTGGTATTAATGCTGAAGAACTGAAAGGTTCGGCTATGGAAGCTGCGTTTTACTCGTTTTTGCTTTTTACAGTTGGCGGTATTATTCCATTATTACCGTTCATTTTCCTGACCGGATTTCATGCCATTGTAGTGAGTGTTATTTCGAGTGCTTGCGGATTGTTTTTGATAGGAGCTGCTATTACCCTGTTTACAGGCAAAAATCTTTGGTTTTCAGGATTTCGTATGGTAGTCTTTGGATTGATTGCTGCTGCAATTACCTATGGAATTGGTGATTTGATTGGGGTGGCGATAAAATAGCTGCAAAATATAGAAAAAGGAATTCATGTTTTTACAAGAATTCCTTTTTTTATGTTGCGGAGGCCCGACTCGAACGAACGACCTTTGGGTTATGAGCCCAACGAGCTACCACTGCTCCACTCCGCGATGTTTTGTGGGTGCAAAAGTACTGTTTTTTTTTTATCCTGCAAAAGTTTTCATCATAAAATTTCGAATCAAAAACCGTTCCATTAGGTATTGGTCTAATTGATAGTTGGTTTGCTTGATATTGTAATGTTAAGTTTGTTGAAAAATAAATATTAATTACGATTTCTCACAATTTTAAAGTCACAATGGTTGTCAGTTTTACACACTATTAGAAACAGATTATCATCCTTTTTTATGTTTGTAATAAAAAAAATGCTATATTTGCAACTCTTTTGAAAAACTGAATAATTAATGTCTTATTTTAAATAAAATTTCCATGCAAAACAAAGGACTTGTCAGACTATTTGCCTTAGCACTGACTCTAGTATGCATATTTTATCTTTCATTCAGCTTTGTTACAAATCATTATAACAATAGCGCGAAAGAGTATGCCAAAGGTGATAAAATGAAAGAATTCAACTATTTGGATTCGATTTCAAGCACAAAAGTATGGCTGGGTTACACCCTGAAAGAATGCCGAGAAAAAGAAATCAACCTGGGTCTCGACCTAAAAGGTGGTATGAATGTTACACTCGAAGTGTCTGAAGCTGATATTCTTCGATCGTTATCCGACTTCAATACCAACGTAAATTTCAATCAGGCACTGGTAAATGCTGTTGAACTTCAAAAAACCAACAGTCAGAAATCGTATATCGATTTATTTGTAGAATCGTACACCAAACTTGATCCAAACGCCAAACTGTCGACAATTTTCAGCACTTTTGAGTTGAAAGACAAAATCTCACTTACTACTTCCAATGCTGATGTTATCAAGGTGTTGAGAGCAGAAGTTGAAGGTGCTATCAGTAATTCATTCAATGTGTTACGTCAACGTATTGACCGATTTGGTGTTGTTCAACCCAATATTCAGAAATTAGGAAACGGACGTATTCTTATAGAATTACCCGGCATTAAAGAACCCGAACGTGTTCGTAAACTGCTTCAGGGTTCTGCAAATCTTGAATTCTGGGAAACTTATGATCTAAGTGAAATCCTTAATAACATTGTTGAAGCTAATCAGGTTCTTGCGAAACTGAATGCAACCGGTGTTGCTACAAAAGATTCAACAGTTGCAAAAGCTTCTACCGCAGTTTCGACAGCTAAATCTAAACCGTTGAGCGATGTTGATAGTTTGAAAGCTGCATTGCTAAAGAAAAATGCAACTTCTACTGCAAATGCTACCGACTCAGTGAAAATGATGGAGAAAAACAAGAAAGAAAATCCTCTTTTTGCTGTTCTTCAAATTAATGCTCAGGGTGGACAAGCCGGTCGGGGTTGTATGATTGGTTATGCCCACAGTAAAGACACTGTTTTAATTAATAATTATTTCAAAACCAAACAGGTGCGCGAAATTTTGCCACGTGATTTAGGTTTGAGATGGGGAGTTAAACCAATTGACAAAAAAGGAGAGTTCTTCCAATTATATGCTATTAAAATTACAAGACGTGATGGACGTGCTCCACTTGCCGGCGATGTAATTACAGATGCCCGTGCCGACTTTAGTCAGACTTCTGCTTACGCAAACGTAAGTATGAGCATGAATGCTGAAGGTGCAACCACATGGGCTCGTATGACAAAAGAAAATCTTCAGAAAAGTATTGCTATTTCGTTGGATGGATATGTTTACTCAGCTCCGACTGTAAATACTGAAATTACCGGAGGAAACTCACAAATTACAGGTAACTTTACTGTAGACGAAGCAAAGGATTTAGCTAACACTTTGAAATCAGGTAAAATGCCAGCTCCGGCTCGTATTGTTCAGGAGAACATCGTTGGCCCAAGTCTTGGTCAGGAAGCAATTGA
>CAIQOG010000468.1 GCA_903873355.1 uncultured Bacteroidales bacterium | reverse complement strand
GCGGGAATAATTATTGTTTGTTCTTCATTTCCCAAAACTCCGTTATCGCCGGCATGTGGATTAAGTCCAAGAATAGCTATACGGGGACGGTTTATGCGGAAATCTTTTTTCAGCGAATCGTTGAACACCAACAGTTTTTCGAGGATTAATTTCTCTGTCAGTTCAGATGGAACTTTCTCAACCGGAATATGACCTGTAACCACCGCCACTCGCATCACATCATTCACCAGCATCATTAGCGAAGGAGTTCCGGCACCGAAATTCTTTTCGAAATACTCGGTATGTCCCGGAAATTTAAAAGTGGGTGACTGAATGTTCTTTTTATTAATCGGAGCAGTAACTACTGCCTGTAAAGCACCTTTTTTCAAGTCGGCTGTTGCTCGCTCAAGTGCTGACAGAGCAGCTTTACCGGCTTCTTCGGTCGACACTCCCATTTCCACCTTGATTTCATCATCGGTACAGTTGATAATGTTCACACGCTTAGGATTTATTTCTTCAATTGAATTCACGATATTCAGATTTAAGCCCTGAATGTCAAGTTGCTTACGATAAAACGCTGCAACCTTGGGCGAACCGTAAATAACCGGAATAATGGTTTCGAGCACGCGGGGTTCGACTATTGTCTTCAGAATTACTTCGTACCCGATTCCGTTGATGTCGCCGTGAGTTATACCGATAATTATTTTGTTTGAGTCCATATTAGTGTGTATTATTTTATTCTTTTCTTTATTTCCCGGTATTCAAAAATGTCAACACAGATTCCATAAGAGTTGCCCTGTCTTTATCCGACTGAATAGTTTCCAGTGGAAAACCAAACGAGCAAACCTTGTACGGTCCATCGTATGCCACAGCTGCACTACGGTTATTCTCACCATACCTGCAAATACTATATGCATTATCCACAGCAGGCTCAATAGCATCCGGCGATTCCACGTAATAACGTTCGGTGTTCGGTGTATCGTAATATGCAAAATCCATTTTCCGGAAAAACCTTAGTGGCGAACCGACAATTCGCACAGCACCCGATGAACTGGCATGCGAAGTTACATATTTAATTTTCAGTACATTTTCCAAAAACTCACGATCTGATTTCAAAGAATTTAATGGTTCGCATAAATCAGACCCAATATAAGCCCCACTCACAAACAAATTTCCGCCACCGCGACAATAATTTTCCAATGATTGTTGCAAAGCTAATGGAAAAGTTTTAAAATCGGGTGCTTTTTTGGCATTTCCTATGAAAGTTTGCTTTTGTTTACCCAAAATCAAATCCAATAATTTGTACTTAGTCAGATCAATATCACCGGCAAGAACAGTTTTTTCGCTGCATGACACAAAGGAATAACCCGCCTGTCTGATCGATTTTCCATGAATGTACGGGTAGTCAAAGGTATTTCCGGCAATAGGTTTGGCTTCAAAGTTGGCATGACAAGAACCGTAACCGGGCGCATCATCACTTTTCCAGCGGGCATACCGATTAAACTCAAATTGTTTGCCTACAAATGCAATATCATTCTGATAAGGCACACCGGCATCGTAATCGGTCAAAAATCCTGCATACGTACTGTCAATCACAAAACTGGCCGGTGGGCTGAGTCGGTCGAAACCGTTTACAATCAGCACTTCTCCTTTTGCATTAGGAACACGGCAAGCCGAAAGTACTTCAGACGGAAAACTTTCACCACCCTTATTCACTGCAGTAACTTTAAAGCTGTAAATTTTTCCCGGTTGAATTGTAATGTTGATATCATTTGAGCTAACCACTTCCCCATTATCAAAATCGCTGTCATCAATTCGTGTATAGACCACAAACTTATCGGGTTGAGCAGTTGGTTCGAGGCTGTCGGTTACAGCCTTCCAACGTAATTCCAGTTTGTTTTTATCAGCAAAACGGCAGCTGAATTCTTCTACGGGAAGCGGTTGTACCACATAATCGGTTTTATTGGTAGCCGAAATATAGCGCAACATGCCTTTGTAAATTGCACGGCTCACCGTGAAACGGAATCGTGGATCGAGACCGTAACGCATATCGGCAAAATTCTGGTGCGATAGCAGTTCGAGCAACAT
>CAIQOG010000467.1 GCA_903873355.1 uncultured Bacteroidales bacterium | reverse complement strand
TAAAGCTGCGGCAAATGTTTTTCCTCCAACCGGTAATAGAAAAATTATGGTTGTATTGATGGAATTTCCGGATCTAAGATCAACTATTACTAAAGCAGATTTTGTATTGCTTTTTAACCAAACAAATTATTTCGGGATAGGTAGTTTTAAAGATTATTACCAGAAATCATCATTTGGAAGATTGAATCTTACAGTTGATGTGTTTGGCTGGTTCATGGCACCCAATAGTTATTTATCATACAAGTCGGCAACAACTTCATTGCTTTCACGTGCAGCTTTTTGTGCTGATTCATCAGGTGTTGATTTTTCACAATATGATTCAGATAATGACGGATTCGTAGATGCAATTATGGTAATGCACGCAGGAATTGGTGCTGAAGAAGGAAATGCTCCAAACTCTTCAAATTATATTTGGTCGTTTCGCTCTTCATGGGCTTCGTCACCAACTTATAATCATACCAAAAAAATATATGCCTATGCCATGTTTCCAGAAAGAAGATATTATACTAATGCAATGGTTGGAATTGGTGTGATGACGCATGAGTTTGGACATATCCTTGATCTTCCAGATCTTTATGCTACAAACTATAATGGTTCAGGTGTAGTTGGTCCGGAAGGTGTTGGTGATTTTGCAAATATGGCAGGTGGGCCTTGGCTTAATAATGAACGTACTCCTTGTATGCACGATGCATTTTCAAAAATTCTTCTTGGATGGCTAACGCCAACATTGTTAACCAGCACCGGTACTTATACCATAGCAAAAGCTGTTGTTGACAGCAACTTTGCATTCAGAATAAATACCTCTCGAAGCAACGAATATTTTTTATTGGAGAATAAACAAAATAAAGGATTCGATAAATATATTCCGGGACGTGGATTAGCTATCTGGCACGTGAATACACTGATGGCCGGAAAACTTTCTACAAATGGAAATAATGCAAATAATGATACCGCAAACGAAGGTCTTGGAATACTTCAAGCAGATGCAAAACGAGATCTGGAAAAAGGTGTGAACAGAGGAGATAATGGAGATTTATTTCCTGGGTCTACAAACAATCATAATGTTACTCCTTATACAAATCCAAATACTAGTTTAGTATATAAAGTTGGAGGAGTTCATCAATCATCAAATATTTATATTACCGGAATCATGATTAATCCGGATAGCTCAATCACTTTTAAATTTGGAACAGTTGCAAGTGCTTCTTATAATGCTTCAACAACTTCAGGATGCGTTCCTCTTAAGGTTGTATTCACAAATAGTTCTGTATTCACCAATAGTTATAAATGGGATCTCGGTGACGGAACAACATCAACAGACCAAAACCAAAGTCATACGTATACAAGTCCAGGAATTTATTCTGTTTGGCTAAGTGTAATGGATTCAACAGGTGCTGTTGCCGATTCGGTAAACCAAACGATAACAGTAAATAATTCTCCTTTTGCCCAAGCAGGTTTTGAAAGGTTTGGAGATGTTATTCATTTTTCAAATTCATCAAC
>CAIQOG010000466.1 GCA_903873355.1 uncultured Bacteroidales bacterium | reverse complement strand
TTAATAAATATTATTCAACAATCATTTTTCTGGTTGTTTTGAAACCATTTGCTTCAACTGAGTAGAAATAAACACCACTCTTCAATTGACTTAAATTAATTTCAAAATTATTTACACCTATTTGATTGTTTTCAAAAAGATGAGAATAAACTGTTTGCCCAACCATGCTCATTACCGATATGTTTACATTCGAATTAACTTTTAAGTTAACAGGAATTGTAGTTAGACCGTTAAACGGATTTGGATAGTTTTGGTTAACTGAGAATGATTCATTCGCAGCTGCATTTTGCATTCCTACCTTACCTAATATGATTTGAGCTGTATCAATCATCAAATGTCCGATATTATAATATTCAGGATTTGATGAAGTTTGATCATTTCCAGGTAAATTTTTATTTAAATAAGTAATATGTAAATATTTACCAACAAGTTTAGCTGCCGAAGGATAAATTTCTTCAACGTTGAAACCATTAAATGATGATACGTTTACAGAAGCGCTCCATGTGTTACCATGATCTTTAGAGTAACATACATAAATATCACGATAGTAATTTCCTGAACCGTCATCATCACCTATAGAAAATGAAGAGTATGTCATGTACATTGTTCCAGTAGTTGGATTAACTGATGCACTTGGCCATGTAGAATTTGAAGCTGTATACCAATTATTATTTCCAGATGCAAAACTATATGTAGTATCTGTAAGTGTTAATGGATTAACTACAGATGTAGCAATAACTCTGATTGAATCAGTTGCCATAGTTTCATTCCAATAGAAAATGGCATCACTTGAACCACCTTTTCCGCATGCTGATGAGTACCAGTAACTATATCCACGTTTGTTTCCTGAAATATTAGTTGCTTGAGTTGCGGCATCTACAGATACATCCATACGTTCAGCAAATGAATGTACTCTATATTTATCATCAACTAATACATGCACTGCATCTCCTGTACATACTGTACGGGTTAATGTATCCGATTTAAAATCATAGATATGTCTTGGGAAAGTTAATATTACTTTTTTAGTCCAAGTAGCACCGTAGTCAGTTGATTTCCACATAGCCCAATCATCAAAAGCTTTACCTAATACAATTGCAACAACGCTATCTTTAGAATCGATGCTATACGAATCGCCTCCACCGGAATAATATAAAGTTGAATCATAACCTGGTAAAGTTTGATTGATAGTTACCCAAGTACTTGTTGAGAATTGGTATCTCGACCAAACTGTTGGAGCTAACACACCGTTTTTGTAAACATGTTTTGGTGTAGTTGGACCAGATGAGTCTGTATAGTTTCCTACAACAATCATGTAATCACCGCTAACAGCTGTTCTAGCCCACAATGCACCGGGATATCCTGCTGGAGGCAATGTTGCTGTAACCTTTGTATTTGACCAAGTGTTTGACCCAATAGAAAGATTTTGACTGAATGAATAACCTCCTGACAAACTTCCTGTATCGGCTAAATGGCAAAAAATAATTTCTTTATTACTTGGACTTACATCAATATTGGGGAAACCAGTACGATACAAAGTTCCTTCAATACGTTGTGCTGGAAATGCACCCCAGTTACTATTGTAATGGTTATATCCACTACCACGGTTTAAATAACTTTGTGCTGGACCATTAAGCGCAAATGTCCAAGTAGCTGATAATTGATTATCTGGATAAGCAACTATTCTTCTGTAAACAGCACCATTGGTTTGGTTTGAAAAATACGTTTTACCAATAAAGGTGTTATAAGAAGCACCTGCTTTTTTAAAAGTTGGTTGTTTTGAATTGTCTCTGTTACCATTACTTATTACAGGACTGATCAAGGTTTGATCAAGAGTAGGAATTGTTTGAAATCTCTTTGCCGAACTTATTGTCTGTGCTGAGACAGAAAAAGCCAAACCAGAAATTGTTAAAAGTGTAATTAATTTTCTCATACAGATTAGTGTTTATGTTTAGTTATTTACTTGTCAAATTTATAAGATATTAAATAATTAACAAGTTTTTGTAGGATACAGGTAAATTTTAATATTATTTTCATTAAGAGCGCTATGAAACAAAATTCGTTGCATCCACATAATTTTCTTTTTATCAACAT
>CAIQOG010000465.1 GCA_903873355.1 uncultured Bacteroidales bacterium | reverse complement strand
TGATTGCAATATTATTGTTCAAATTAATTTCCTTAACTCTACTCACGGGGTGACTTGAAGTCAAATTAATTTCTTTAACTCTACTCACGGGGTGACTTGAAGTCACCCCGTGAGTTAATAACTCATTAATAATAATTACATCCTTCACATATATCATTATATGAAAATGATTCGGCATTAAGCACCACGCAAGTATGTCGGCATGAGGCAGAATGTGTTTTCTGATTTTATTCAAAAAATAAAGATAGTTTTCACGCGAAAAAAATCTGCTGCCGGTTATTGCCCTGATTGTATATATGATATAAATTTCCTGATTCAAAAAGCATAGCTGAATTATTTATCTGTTAGTGGGGGTGCGACTTAAAGTCGCGCTCCCACTTGCATTACAGGTACGACTTAAAGTCGCGCTCCCACTTGTATCAAAGTAAATATCAATCGGTTTTTCTTCATAAAATAATTCTAATTTTTTATTGCGTGATCTGCTTTTACTTGCTTGCCATTCCAAACTTGTTTATTTGTCCAATCCGAAGGCTCGCCACTCCAAAACTCATCACTCAGAGGCAGCCCTAATGGTAAAAATACTACCGAACATAAATAAAGGCTTCCGGTTGAAATGTAGGATTCGGCAATTTCAGGTTGATGACCACAAAATCCGAGTGTAAGCCAACCATTTTTATCATAAGTTCCGGCCTGTTTTAGTTGTCTTTTGATGACAGAAGTGAGTGCGCACCGAACCTGAGCCGGTTTTACATTTTCCGGCAGAAGTTTTAATAATGAAATTTGAGATAAATTATGAAAAACACCGAAACGGTAAGCCAGTGAACGTCCAAATGCAGGAAAGGTTCCTTCGGGTGAAATTAATCGCTCCAATTGTTCGGCATATCTTATGCTACGTTTTTTTTTAGTATTGTAAGCAGTTGAATCGATGAGATTTTTATTTTTCAAAACAGTGAGAATATCCAGCATCATCGGATGAATTACAATGCTATTGTAATAATCAAAGTGTAAATCTTTACCATCACCGTACCAGCCATCACCCTTGTACCATTCATCAAACCGTAATAAAGCATAATTGATGGTTTCCAGCTTGCATTCACCTGTTATTTGCAATAATGTAGCTTCAATTATTGCCGAAAAGAGTAGCCAGTTGCTTTCGTTTGGTTTAATTATTCGTGTTGATTTTAATGCTTCAATCATTCGACTTTGTGTAATAGTATCCAGATTTCCCCATATTTGTGTGGGTGCTCTCAAAAAACTCTGAGCAAGAAAAGCTGCATCAACCAAGGGTTGATTGTCGGTTGTGAAATTTAGTTTGTCGGGGGAGTTTGGGTCAACTGTATTTTGTAAACCCTTTCGTACAAGTTCAATATATTGCTTCCTGAGTTTGCCTTCGGTACTTTTGTCAGCACCAAGTTCGAGCCACGGTGCCATGCCACACAGCAATCGTCCAACTGCTTCGAGATGCGTAACTTTATCCCTGCCACGTTTACTACCCTCAACAGTGGTTTCAACAGGCATGTTTTTTTTGAGGGTGTTATTGCTTAAATTTTCAAGCACAGGGTTAGCGATTTCGGTGAGCGACCTTACCCAAAAAGTTCTGTCGTTTTGTTTTTTTGATGTTTGACTTTGAACATAAATAGATACTCCAACCATCATAGCTGAAAATAATAACCATCTGGTTTTAAATAGCATGCACTGTTTCATTATATTGAAAATTAATTATTTGACTGCAATTAGATTTACAATTATTTGTTTTGTTGAATTTGCCGGAATTGAAATGTCGAATCCAATGACTTTAAGACGTGCTACAAATAGTAAATCCAATATGATTTGATGGAAAACAACCCTTTTTTATCCCGCTATATCGGGACAAGTTTAGCACGACGAAGTCTGGAAAATTCGCCGAGCACATGCATCAACTACCCTACGACGAACAAGGGTATTTAGTCAGTGGCATGCCACAACTCTGACACATTTGTTTTGAACTCATAACTTAAAATTTTTTAGTGAGTAAGTTTGTTTTTTATGATATTCTTATTAATTCTTTTCAGTATATCGATAATATTTTGATAACTTAAGCAGG
>CAIQOG010000464.1 GCA_903873355.1 uncultured Bacteroidales bacterium | reverse complement strand
TATATTGTTAATTTTGCGAGGTTGAAAACCCTCTTTCTCCCTTTCGCTCTGCTAAATTACAAAAAATAAAGTACATACACAACACTAAATACCTGTATATCAACACTATAAACTTATAAAATCAACATTCCACAATTAAAAAACAGACTTTGCACCATCTTTTTATTCCCCTGCCCACAAAAAAATCTTTTAATCATTTAAAATCAAAATTGAAAAATCGCTTTACCTATCGCATCCAAACAAGCCTAAAAATCGCTAAAAGTGAAATAAAGTTAATGTTTTAGGCACTTTTCAGTAAATTAGAAAATAATTTCGGCTAACTTCCTTTTTATTAAGTGGTTGAACTCAAAAAGTGCGTTTTTGAAAAAATAAATATTTGGAAAGTACTTACTACATACTACAAGTAACTAAACAACTGTATTTTAATTATTTACAGCTAAAAAAATGTAGTAACCTATTTTTTGTAGTAGGCTGTAGTAACTTGTTTTATTTGTCTGAAATTTAAAGGTTACTACATTTATATACTTATCTTTCAATTATTTAAAAGCGTTTGTAGTAAGGTAGTAAGGTAGTATGCGGAAAACCATTTTTTTGCTCTTTGATATTTCTCTTTCTTTATACTAATAATATTATAGATAAGTATTTAAATAAGAGAGAGATAATATAAAAAAGTGTGTTTTTGAAAAAATAAATATTTGGAAAGCACTTACAACGTACAACAGCATTTTAAAATAATGTCATTCAATAACTTACAAGCTTTATTTTGTTGTAACCTTGTTTTTGTTGTAAGTGGTTGTAACTTGCTTTGTATAGTCTAAAAACAAAGGTTACAACGCTTAAACATCTGATTTATAAAAATATAACTGGGCGTGTTGTAGGGTTGTAAGGTTGTAAGCGGAAAAACATTTTTTTGCTCTTTGATATTTCTCTTTCTTTATACTACTAATATTATAGATAAATGATTAAAAAAGAGAAAGATAACATAGATATTACATGAAATTCCAAACGATTTCCAGCATTTTTCCGCTCGTTTACATATTAATTTTCTGATTCATAGGAGAATACGTTTTCAGAGGGCTATTTTTTAGCCCGATAACTGTCGATAGACCCCGCCCCGCCCTGCCTGACGTTATGTGATTACATCGCCTTGTTTCGCCTTATATGTAATGGGATTTTATAGATACGAGAAATAAAAAAAGAGAAAACGAAAAAAACGGGCGGTAAAAATGCCATTACATTACAAAATTTTGAGGAACGAGAATTTTGTAAGTAATGACCGATTATTTTCTCAAAAAAAATAGCAGATAGTGTAATACTATCTACTATTCAACAACTTAGATTCGTAATTGTGTAATTACACAAACGAATTTACCATACTGCCATTATAGGCAATCTCCGATTGAAAGTTATTCATGCCTACCCACAAAGTATCAAAGGCATCAGTGCCATCGGTGCGGGTCTCCAGACGATCTTCTTCGCTCTCACTTAGTTTCTCCCCACGTTTGTCTTTCTTGAACCCGTTAGGGCCTTGATAAATGCCACATTGCTCCATTGCCAATAGCAATGCTTCATTATTATTCCGGTTGAACATAGGAAACAACCCTTGTTGTCCTTTGAGTGCCATATTGATAAGGTTGTGCTTTTCAATGTGTCGAACCGGGTTTCCAATGTGAACACCTTTTACATTCCATTTATTCGCCTTGAATGTTTTAATAACCACTGAAGCAAAGTCATCGGAGTTTACAGCATAGTTGCTGCCCAATGCCGTGTTATCATAGTAGTAAATCACTTCTTTGCGTTGTGTGTGCCGATAGTAATGGCAAAAGTCATTAACCAGTTCCACCAACTTCCGGTCATACTTTACATAGAACGAACGCAATACCTTCATCTTAATGCCTGAGCGTTGTCCTGCCACTATCCAATTGATATTGGCATTGTAGTCCATGGCGATACATATCGGTGCATTCCGATTGAGGTCACCATCTTGCAGACAAGACAGTTCTTTTGTCTTGTCGAAGTTATATGCCAATGATTCGAGGTAACTATTATCAAATGCATTGTAGTAATGAATTGATTCCTTTAAATTGTTGTAAAAGCCATCCTTGAGTAATCCTACCTTTTTACACAGAATAGAAGTCTGAAACACCAACGGTGGTAAATCCCGTTTCATTTGCTTGATATATGCTTCTCCCAATACTTGGAGATTGTCGATAGAACTGAACACATTGTAATCAACGGCTATGCTTTGAAGCTCTGCAAGATTCTTACACAGCATTTTGTAATCTGAAATAATGTAAGATTTGGGTTGTATGCCTTTGGCTTGAAATTCTTTTAGCTTTTCTTCCAATCTCCATTTTTCATGGATAATTCCGTGAATAGTTTCAATTAACTCCGTATCACATTTTTCCTCGTAACTCAAAAACCAACTGCCTTTTTTGGTGGTGGGCATATCCGAAACGATTAACTGCCCGTGATGGTACGGTAAATGTCCAAAATGACCTCTAAAACCACCATTGGCAGGAAATGTTTCAGACTTTAACTGGTCAAAGTTCAGCAGCTTTGCTTCGTCCATAATGAGATAATCCAATGTGAGCGAATTGGACGTTCCAATGCCATCTTGCGAAATGATATACTGAATACTGCCATTGTACCAGGCAATCACATGATCATAGTTTTCGGGCTTAATAATCGGTTCATCAAAATTAGCCGATTTAGGCGGTTTTCTGCCCACAAAGAAGTGCGTGTTACGTTTGTATCCAAAACTCTCTAACGCTGCCAGTGTGCCCGGCACAGTTCGTGTGAGTCCCTGTTGAAAAGTGCTACAGACAAATGCACCTGAAGAGCGTGGCATACGCTGAATATTGCGAAGCAAAAAAGGTGCAACAATACCGTGTGACTTTCCCAATCGTCGTCCACCCACTACCACCGTTGTTTTAGCTGCTGTAAACATAACCCGCTGCTGTGGAGCATTAAAATATATTTTCTTGGTTGCTCTTTCGTTATTGGTTCTATACCTGTGAGTTCTATCCTTGTCGGTCATAACGTTCTAATTGTTCCATATCAATAGATTCGTAGGTTACATCTTCAATATCGGCTGCATATTTCTTTTTCAACTCCGCAATTTTCTGTTTGATATTTGGAATGGGTTTTATGCCCAATACCGTGGGGTCTTCGGTTGGAACGAAAAGTTGAGGAACAATATCTTCCCAGGGAATAGCGGTCAGTTCTTCTTTGTCCAACTGATTGAATTTTGCATAAGTATTAGCTGCTTTTTGCATCGCATCGGCATCTTGTTTCAGTTCGGCAATTTCATAGGCACGGTTTACCATGGCATTGAATTTGAACCGGTGCCAATCCTTCGTTGCTTTGTTTATCTCGCCTAACATTTCTTGTATCAGCCGAATATCCTCATAAGCTTGCGATTTCTCTACGGCGAAATTGGCTGTAATGTGATCCAGAATTTCCTTTGGTTTCTTGTTTGGGTAATCGTTCCAAAGTGTGTAGCCCGACCGAAGGCGTTTTATCCGTTCACGAAATTGTACCGGCAACTGTGTCAATTG
>CAIQOG010000463.1 GCA_903873355.1 uncultured Bacteroidales bacterium | reverse complement strand
TGTGAAGTCAACTGAAACAAACTATCGTTTTGTGCCGGGATTCATAACTCCCGAATGGACTGCATCTGAAGATTGGACGGGTACGTATAGATATACCGGTGCAGACGCATGGCAGGATATTTATATTCCATTGAGCGGGATGACGGCTGGAAGTGCAGGAACGTATAATAAAGTGGCGATGAAAATTGCCGCATATGATTCAAAACCTGCGTTCGACTTGTATATTGATAATGTAACCTTTGTGGAAAAATATGTAGCTGATTACAGCAAAGATGTGATTGTTTGCAACTTCGACAATGTAATTGCGCCAACAGGAGCTTGGGGAAATAACTCGATATCAATAGCCGGAAATCCAAGTGGTACCGGAAATGTAGGATTAGTATCGGTACCTGCAAGCAATACTGCCGGTTTTGTGTTTAACACAACGAATAAAATTAATACAGCTGTTCAGGAAAAACTCAAATTTAAGGTGTATGCAACGCAGGCATTTAGTTTTTCACTTATAAAATTAGAAAGTAAAGCGAATAATACAATCTATCAACAGATAGCACAATACCTGCCCTATTCAACACCAAACCAATGGCAGGACTTCTCCATTGATCTTACGTCCTATGGAGCCAATTTGTATGATGTGATAACACTTATGCCAATGGCATGGGCAAATGCACCCGCTTTTACATTTTATATAGATGATGTAATGCTTACTGTTAAACCGGCATATAATACTGTTACATTACCCAATGTGTTCTCAAGTAATATGGTGCTTCAGCAAAATATGCAAACAGCACTTTGGGGTTGGGCATTGCCAAATGATAGTGTGAAAATTACAGCCGGTTGGGGGCAAAATGCTGCAGCAAAAGCCGGAGCAGATGGCAAATGGAGTACCTCGATACAAACGCCGAAAGCCATTCCCGGACAACCAACACCCTATACCCTTACTTTTGAAGGCACAACAAACACAGTTCAACTTAACAATGTATTGATTGGTGATGTGTGGGTTTGTTCGGGTCAATCAAACATGGAATATAATATGAATGTTGTGTCCGGAGGCACCAGAGGAGTAAAAAACTATGCTTCCGAAATTGCAGCAGCCAACTACCCCAATATTCGTTTATTTAAAGTGGCTAAAACTGCTCGAATAAAACCTACCGACAATTGTGACGGAACCTGGCTTGAATGTAATCCGACCAATGTGGCCAGTTTCTCTGCTGTTGCCTATTATTTTGGACGGGAAATAAATCAAAATTCTCAGGTAAATATTCCAATAGGCTTGCTGGAAGCAGCTTATGGTGGCTCAAGATGTGAGGCATGGATAAGTCGTGAAACATTGGCTGCCGATACGGAGTTTAATACCAAAATACTTGCGCCTTACGATGCTGCTCCTTTGGCAGTCAATCCAGAATACCGACCAACAAATTTATTCAATGCTATGTTAGCACCTATCATTCCATACGGTATCAAAGGAGCACTTTGGTATCAGGGAGAAGCAAATACGTTGGATGGAGCATTTTACACAAAACTTTGTGGTGCTATGCTTCAGGACTGGAGAACAAGATGGGGAGTTGGAAATTTTCCGTTTTATTATGTTCAATTGCCTGCCTATACAGATCCAAACTGGCCTTCTTTCAGAGATGCTCAAACCAATATGCTAACCATCCCCAATACCGGAATGGCTGTAACAGTTGATATTGTAGATTCAAGTCCGACCGATGTTCATCCGGAAAATAAACTTGAAGTAGGTCAACGATTGGCTAAGTGGGCAATAGCAAAGGATTACGGACAAAATATTACTTATTCCGGTCCGGTATATAAATCAAATACTGTTCAGGGCAATAAAATGATTATATCGTTTCATCCCGCAACGATTGGAACCGGATTGATTTCAAAAGATGGTGCGGCTTTAAAAGAATTTCAGATTGCCGGTTCAGATGCAGTATTTTATGCAGCTACTGCCAATATAGTAGGCAATACGGTAGAAGTTTCATCTACAAATGTTGCAATTCCTGTTGTAGTGAAGTATGCCTATACAGCTGCTCTACAACCAAATTTAATGAATAAAGAGGGCTTGCCTGCAGCACCATTTAAAACGGATACCTGGAATAATGCGATTAATATTTTATCAGTAATATCGGCAGTTGATAATGTAAGTTCTCAGAATCAATTAATTTATCCAAATCCTGTGAAAGACATTCTTTTTGTAGAAAGCACGGAAATTATCAAATCTGTAGAAGTTCTTGATGTTTCGGGCAAGATGATTCTTAAAAAAAACGTTGAGAATAAATCAAAAGTGGAGCTTAATATAAACAAATTTCAACAGGGAATTTACCTTTTAAAAGTGTACGAAAAAAGTGGTTGTGAGTTCAATAAGAAATTTCTAATCACTAAATAGTCAATGTAAACAGGCAAATTTCACATAAAAGTAAAGAATAATTTAATGGTTGAATTGTAAATGCAAAAAAACTGTTTTCGTCCCTTTTTAAATACGTTCAATAATTTGCAGATGCAATTTTACTTACAGGATTTTAAAAACAAAAAACTTTTCTCACTAATTAAAAAAATAACTACAATGAAAAAACTATTCTTTTTATTCTGCTTAATCGCAGGCTTAACGAGCTTGAATGCTCAAACATTAATCCAAAAATTCTATTTTGATTTTGGAAAAAGCACAGATTCAACAAGTTTAGCTGCATCAGGTAATTATTGGAATAATTATTACGCTGTTGGTGCGAGTTTTCAAACCAGGAAACTTATAAATTCATCTAGTGTAGTCAGCAATTACAATTTATACCAAAGAAACATAGGCAATAATTTAAATACTTTTGTTGGTGTAAATGGACCCAATTTTGGACCAAATACAAATACTGCAGCCCTTGGAGATTTAGGGATTGGCACTGCAACGACTTCAACTATTTATAATAATTCTTCTGGTGGAACCGGAGCGGTGCTGGCATTTAAAGGACTAAATCCGGCAAAACGGTATAAGTTTTATATTTTTGGTAGCAGGGCTGCTACTGCCAGAGTAAACAGGTATACTCTTACAGGAACGACAAGCTATACAGATACTTTAGGTATCGGATATACTACTGCAAATACAGGAAACGCATCGGGTGCCGGAGTAACCTGTAATAATACCAGAATTGTTAAGTCAGATCTTATTTATCCGAAAGCAGATTCAATTACTCTTGCTGCTACTATGTTTTCAGGTACGTTTGGTGTCTACATCAATTGTATGAAAATGGAAGAGTACAAAGGAACTCAAACCATTACTTTTGGAGCGTTAACAACTAAGGCTATTGGAGATGCTGACTATGCTCCCGGCGCAACTGCCAGTTCAGGATTGACCGTAAGTTATACCAGTTCCAATACAGCTGTAGCAAGCATTGTTTCCGGTCAGATTCATATCGTTGGCGCAGGAACAACCACTATCACCGCTTCACAAGCCGGCGATGCTACCTATGAAGCTGCCACAAGTGTAGATCAAACATTGAATGTAAGTGCTTCACTGACACAACAAACCATAACATTTGGAGCATTGTCTGCTAAAACTACCGGTGATGCACCTTTTGATCTAACAGCTACTGCCAGTTCAGGATTAGCGGTATCGTATAG
>CAIQOG010000462.1 GCA_903873355.1 uncultured Bacteroidales bacterium | reverse complement strand
CAGGATTTATCGTAACTGTAACATCAAATGTTGCACCCTCACAACCATCAGCACTCTTTGGCATAATAGTATATACCACATTGACAGCAGCAGCTGTTGTATTCTTCCAAGTATCATTCGCTATAATTTGATCGCCATCTAAATAAGAACCTGTTGAAGCATTTAATTCTCCACCTGTCAACCCATTTTTAGTAATCGAAGAAATTTTATATTTTGTTGCAGCAACACTTGTTGATGCATTTAATGTTACATTTATTTTTTCATTAGAACAAATAGCTGGTATAACTACTTGATCAGTCACTACCGGTTCAGGATTTACTGTCACAGTAACTGTAAATGTTGCCCCATCACAATCACCTGATTTAGGTGTCACAGTATAAACTACATCTATTGCAGCACTAGTTTTATTTATTAAAGTACCTCCAATACTAGAAGCACTACTGCCCGAAGCTGTTCCAGTTATACCTGTTACAACAGGAGCATCCCAACTATAAGTAGTGTTATTAGGGACACGATCTGTACCATTTGATGGAGTAATACTAAAACTTTCACCACTACATTTTGTAGCAGTTTTGTTTTCAATGGATGCATTTGGATTCACAGTAACTGTAACTTTAAAATCAGGGCCTGTACAATCGCCTGATTTAGGTGTTACTGTATAAACTACATTGATCGCAGCATTTGTGGTATTAGTTAAAGTTCCTTCAATACTCAAAGCCTCAGTACCTGAAGCTGTTCCAGTTATACCTGTTACACTTGGAGCAGTCCAGCTATAAGTTGTACCACTAGGTACTATGTCAGTACCATTTGTTGGGGTTACGCTAAAACTAGCTTCAGTACATATAGATTCTGTTTTATCAGCAATTGTTGCCTTTGGATTTATAGTAACAGTTACTGTAAAATCAGGGCCTGTACAATCACCTGATTTAGGTGTTACTGTATAGACTACAGTTTTTACAGTATTTGTAGTATTGGTTAAAGTTCCTTCAATTTTTGAAGCATCAGTACCAGATAAAGTTCCAGTTATACCTGTTACACTTGGAGCACTCCAGCTATAGGTTGTCGCAATCGGCACAAGATCAGTTCCATCACCATCTACTGGAGATATGCTAAATTTATCCTCACTACAAATTGTAGCTGTTTTATCAGCAATAGATGGTCTAGGATCTATAGTGATAGTAACAGTAAATGATGCGCCTTCGCATCCAACAGCACTTTTTGGTATAATGGTATAAACTACATTTTTGGCACTTGAAGTTGTATTTTTCCAAGTATCATTTTTTATAATTTGATCGCCAGCCCAAAAGGTTCCTGTTGTTGCATTTGATCCCCCTGGCATTAATCCATTATCAACAATAGATTCAATTTTATATTCAGTTGCTGCGATACTATTAGATGAATTCAAAGTCACCCCTATAATATCTTCTGAACAAATAGAATTTTCAATGGTTTGATTATCCACAACAGGTTCCGGATGAACTGTTACAGTATAGGTAAAAGAAGGGCCAGTACAGCCATCTGTTGTTGGAGTAACTGTATAAATTACAAATTCATCATTTGAAGTTGTGTTAATTAAATTTTGACCAACAGAAGAAACAGGAGATGATTGATTAGATTCTCCAGTAACATTACTATTATTGTCAACTGTCCAAGTGTAAGTTGTACCTGCTGGTATATAAATTCCATCCTGAGATATAAACCAATCAGGATTATTAGTAAGAGTAAAAGTTGATTCAGAGTTAGAACATACAGCAATTTCTTGATCTGTAATTTGAGCAGATGGTTTAATTGTTACTAGACCACTTACAATATATTTTGTCTGATTAGGTGATGCGCCAATATTAAATTCTAATTCAATGTCCCAGACACCAGGTTCTGCATAGCGCAAATCTAAAATACCTTTACTATTTGCTGATGTTGAAATAAGAAATGTATTGCCATCCCCTGAAAGTTTATTTTTTCTATTAATTTTTAACCCAGTAGCATTACTAGGAATCCCATTGCCACTAAACAGAAGAGTACCACTTCCATTAAAAATTTGTGGAGTAATTTGATCCAGTGAACCATAACAATATGTATTACTACCATAACTGACAGTTCCATTAACAACAGTATTAACTATACTTATAGAAGATATTGGCTTATTTAGATGTAACCCAATAATTGGTTCGTTTAAGCTACTACTATTCTTAACAAAGGAATTATTTGCAAATCCTCCAAGTGATGTTAATAGGAATAAAGTTAAAAATATACGTTTCAAATTCAAATGTGAATTCTTCATAAAATTAATTTTGGTTGCCCCTTTTTGGATATCTGAATATTTTATAATAGTTAGCATATAATGTGTTGATATGTCAATGTTGTGTAGTTTATTTAAGAATTACATTTTACGACTGTAATTGTGAAGCTTACATTAGCATCTTGATAACTATATGTAACTGTATATTCTCCAGGATCAGACACTCCTTTTAAAATTTTTCCTGTATTTGTATCAATAATTAATTCTCCTTCGCCAGTAGAATTTCTAACATAAGAAAATTTACCGCCTCTTATATTTACTTTAGGATATAAAGTTTTATTATCATTAGAGCAAAATTTGGATTCTTTGTATGAAAATTCAATCGGGTTTGTTGTATCCTTATTAGAATACATTCCATACAAACTTTGTTCAGAAATCAGATTTAAAAAAATGAATAAGGAAATAAACTGTAACCCCCTTGATATGATTGAAGATTGATTTTTCATAATAATAATTTAATGTAATGCGTCTTTTGTTTTAACGTAAAGCTTGTTTTGATTACTTAACCGCCTCTCCTTTGAATAAAACTTGTTTAGACATTCCATTACCAAAAGAAATAGTTGCGGATTTATTAAATATTCCAGTTGCTTGACCATTAAATCCAAGTGTCACCATTGTTGTTTCACCTGGTTTTAAAATTTGACCTTTAGCATATTTTGGAGTAGTGCAACCACACTGTGGTAATACATTTTTAATGGAAATAGTATCTGCACCAATATTTGTAACACTTATATTATATTCTAATGATTTTCCTGAAGGAATTTTACCCATATCATAATTATCATTTGTAAAACGCACCAACGTATTGATATCGTTTTTTACAATTTTATTAGTTGGAGTATTGCTAGATAAATTAGCCGTTTGACTAAAACCACTTGCGAATGCGAAAATAAAAAATACAAATAAGGAAATCTTTAAATAAAATTTTTTCATTTTGTGAGATTAAATTCAATAGAAATTTTATGCTGATTACTTATTGTAAAGTGCATAAAAGGTTAATCTTACAAAACTATGATTGAATTATTTTTTTTGAATTGACAATAATAGTAAATGATATACTAAATAAAGTAATTGTTGATTTTGTTTTTTGTAGTATATTTTAAAAAAAATAAAAATACAATGACT
>CAIQOG010000461.1 GCA_903873355.1 uncultured Bacteroidales bacterium | reverse complement strand
GAGTTATTCCAAGCGAGAAGAAAACCCATTTTGCAGGCTTAATATCGATGCCGTGCTTGTTGATTTGAAGCAAAAATAAAAATGACAAGCCCAATAAAAAAAACAAGGTGAAGGGGAATCGTAATGCTACCCCCTGGATTTTTTGAATCCATGTTTTCAGTGAGAACTTTTTCATAACACTTTGATTTGTGACCTAACTCCAAGAGTGGATTTCAGGCCTGATTAATAATTAAAATCACATTATCTAATTTCCAAAACCAAAACTGTTTTCGCAGGAATACTAAGTTGGTTTTGTAATGAATATATTTTGGCGTTTGAAATTTCTGTTCCGGTTGTTTTGCCTGTAAGCATTTCGGTAAATCGGTTCAGCTGTAAATTACTGTCAGACTGATTATTGTTGGCAATAACCATAATCGTTTTGTCATTATTGTACCTGAAAAAAACATACAATCCGTTTTCAGGAATAAATTGTTTCATTTTTCCATTTTGAAGAACGGGATTGTTTTTTCGGTAGTTCAGCAGGATTTTCGTATAGTTGAAAATCTCATTTTCTTCTGCAGTTCGACCTTCCGGAGTAAAAGCATTGTGTTTATCAGTTTTCCAGCCGCCGGGGAAATCGAAACGGTTTCCTTCATAACTGCCGGCAATACCATCGATCAAAATTTCATTGCCAGAATAAATTTGCGGATAACCTCGCACGGTGGTGAGCACGGCCAGTGCCATTTTATATTTTCGGATGTCGCGTTTTATTGCAGTTGAATAGCGGTCAATATCATGATTATCAAGGAAATTCATAATTAAATTCGGATTCGGGTACACAAAATCCTGTGCAAAATGGAGATAAAAGCGAGACATGCCGCCTTCCCAGCTTTCAGGTTCATTAAATGTTTCGCAGAAAACATCTTTCAGGCAGAAATCCATGACACTCGTAAGTTTTGAATCAAAACCGTCTTTATTATTGTTTCCCGACTGATAATATGCTATTTGAGCAGGTGTTTTAACCCAGCATTCACCTACCACATTCATTTTCGGATATTCATCGCGAATGGATTGAATGAATCGTGAAGCCACATGAATATCGTTGTATGGATAGGTGTCAACACGCATTCCGTCGATATTGGCATATTCAATCCAAAAAACATAAACCTGTTTCAGGTAATCGAAAAGCAGCGGGTTATTCAGGTTGAAATCGGGCATGTTCGGTGCAAACCAACCGTGTGTCAACTTGTATAAATCGGCTTCTGAAGCATGTGTATCAGTCCATGCAGTCATTCGGTAATTCGAAGATGTATAGGTTGGCCACACGTTAAACCAATCCTTTGCCGGTAAATCTTTGAGCCACCAATGTTGCGAACAACAGTGATTTGGGACAACGTCGATAATTGCTTTCAAACCATTTGTGTGACATGTTTCCACCATGCGTGGATAGTCTTCATTTTTGCCAAGTCGCGGGTCAATTTTGTAATAATCGGTGCAACCGTAATGATGGTATGAATAAGCCAAGTCGTTATTTTCGAAAAGTGGAGTTGTCCAAAGGGCGGTAGCACCTAAATCGGCTATATATGGGATTTTTGAAATAATTCCTTCGATATCACCACCGTGACGAGCGCCTGGAATTTCACGATGAACGCCCTGAAAATATCCGGGAACAGAATCATTTGCAGTATTTCCGTTTGCAAAACGGTCGGGCATAAGCAGGTAAATGGCATCTGCTTCAGTATAACTCAGTCGGTCGGAAGAGTTTTGCCTGCGTGTTTTTAATTCGTAAGTAATAGTTTGTTTGATTTTTCCTTTTTGCAACACAATATTGAACTTGCCGGGCTTTGTGTTTTTATCGATATCGAGATACAGAAATACATAGTTTGGATTGTCAGTCAAAGCTTTACGGTCAATTTTTATTCCGGGATAATCAATAAAGATTGAAACTTCGGCAATCTTATCACCATAAAACATCAATTGTAATTGTGCATTGTGCATCTCTGTCCACCAGAAAGTTGGCTCAAGTCGTTTTACCCACAGTTGTGTTTTGGCGTTTACCTGTAAAGTGATAAAAATCAGAAGAATAAAACTAAGACGTTTCATTTTAAAGAGCATATTTGTTGATAATGTTTGATGATTTCTTCCTTAGATAATGGTTCGTCAAAATTGTTTGTAATTGAGTCCCATTTGGCAGCCCATGCATGTATATTTTCATCAACCAGTTCATTCCAACCGGTGTGTTTTGCCTGTAAAGCCTTCTCACAGGCCAATGTTGTGAGTTCGTTATATGAATGAGCATTTGAGTTGAGAATGGATACGAATTTATAAACACAAACAGTGTCACCTTCTTTGATGTCCGTTACAAGCGAGAATCCGGCTACTTTCTGCTTTTCAATTTTTGTTGGGTTATATTTGATTTGTGCGTTGTTTTTAAACAAATCATATGTCATTGCTTCGCATACCTGAAAATTGGTTTTACGGGTTTGTATCCATAAATGTGCCACATCGCTTAGTGTTTTAGATTGAAGTACATTCCATTCAGGATTGTCATCTTCAGAATTATTAAAGTTGACTTCGCCATTAATTACCGGTAAAAATGAAATACGACCTGTAAAATTTATTGACTTTACAGAAAATCTGATTGCTCCAATTTCGGGCTGTACTATACTCAGTAAACGCTCAACAGATACTTCAATATGATTTTTCTCGGCTGTCATAACCTCAAATTTTCTTTCAAGAATCCCATGTTGCATGTTTAATAATCGCTTGTAATTCAGTATTTCGCATGTCGCAAGATCAAGCTGTTCGGCATTCAGTCGGACATTCAGCGAAGTCCAGTCGGGTAGAATGGCAAGTTGGTTGTTTTCACTTTTGAATGAATTAATTCCTTGCATGTATGTTCCGCGATCAGTTTCTGAAGTACAAATTTCTTCAAAATTAGATTTTTGAAAAAGTACAGCATTACTTAAACTAAAATCAGAATTGGGTATAGCAGAAAATTCATCTTCAATAATTAACCATTTTTCATCGTTTGTGATTGCATCCATAAAATTTGTTTTAGCTGATTGATTTACTTTTTTCTTTAATTAGTAATGATAAAACGCCGGCAAGCAGCATCGAAATTCCTGCCATAATAATACATAACAACGGATTATCAGCAAACATATACTTGAGAATCAAACCTGTAAATATACCACTGATAATCTGAGGAATAGTAATTGACATATTGAATAATCCCATATACATTCCCATTTTTTTTGCAGGTATTGAATTTGCAAGCATGGCATACGGCATTGCCAGAATGCTTGCCCAGGCTATTCCTATTCCAATCATAGGAACGATAAGCCAATGAGCATCTTTAATAATAAAAAATGAAAGTAAGGATAAACCACCTAAAGCAAGTGCAATGGCGTGAGTTCCTTTTTTGGTGTGTTTTTTTGCTAATACCGGCAATACAAGTGCTAAAATGGCAGAAATGCCATTATAAATACCGAATAAAATTCCCACCCAGTTTCCGGCTTCCTGAAATGCAGGTGAGTTTGCGTCAGTCGTTCCATAGAAACGTAAAGCCACTGCTGGCGTTG
Organism: uncultured Bacteroidales bacterium; assembly: GCA_903873355.1. The sequence goes on along the minus strand of CAIQOG010000461.1, from coordinate 3,500 downwards.
TGTAAACCCACATCGAAAATAAGGCAAACCACGAAAAGAATTGAACCACAAGAAGTTGAATCATAACCGGTGGAATGAAGAATTTTTCTTTTTGTTCAGCGTCAGAATTTTCAACAAGTTGTTCGGGCGGATATTCATCGGTGCTGAAAACTGTCCATAAAATGCTGCTAATCAAAATAAAAGCTCCGAAATAAAAAGAATAGGTAACATTGTCCGGAACTAAACCTTTTGAGCTGACCTTTGATATTCCCATCCAGTTGCCAAGAATATAAGGTAGCCACGACCCAACTACAGCACCGACACCAATAAGCAAGGTCTGAATAGAAAATCCAAGTGTGTGCTGTTCTTCAGGGAGTTTATCGGCTACCAACGCTCTGAATGGTTCCATCGAAACATTTATCGAAGCATCCATAATCATCAAAAGACCACCTCCAATAAACATTGGAGCAATAAAATTAGATAAATGAGGTGCATTAGGCATTAGAATCAATGCAATACTTGTAAGAATGGCACCAACCAAAAAATAGGGTCGTCTTCTGCCAAGTTTTCCCCAGGTACGATCGCTGAAATATCCTATAATGGGCTGAATAATCATTCCTGTTATGGGTGCAACCAACCAAAACCAGCTTAATTGATGAACATCAGCACCGAAAGTCATTAAAATACGAGATGCATTACCGTTCTGTAATGCAAATCCAAATTGAATTCCGAGAAAACCGAAACTCATGTTTATTATTTGTCCGAAAGATAATTTTGGTTTCGTGTTTCGTGTTTCGTGTTTCATGTTTTGCGTTTCGTGTTTCTGGTTATTATTCGGCTTTATCCTTATCTTTTTTGAATTTCACGCCTTTGAATTCTGTGTTTCTAAGATAACTGATGAATTTTCCTAATCTTTCTGAAAGTGTAATAGTTTCTTTTAAAAGAAAATCAAATTCTTCCTGATTTATATAACCATAATCAAATGCTCTGTAACTTTGTGACCGAACTTCTCCAATAGATCCTTTTGAAATTGTTAGAAAATTAATAAATTCTTTGTTTCCATCTCGTTCAAAACCTTCTGCAATATTATCCATAGCAGAACCACTAGATCGTTTAATCTGATCCTTTAATGAAAAATCTTTTGAAAATTGTTCCTTTTGAGTTATTTGAAAAATATATTTGCATATTTCTCTGGCTTTTTTCCAAACTTCTAAATCTTCAAATCGTTGAATTGTTGCCATAAAAAATTAGTCTTTGTAGTTTATTGATTGTAATGAATTCTGATAAATTAAAAACGTAATACATCAAACGTAAAACATGAAACTTTGAACGTGGAACATGAAACGAAATTATCTTGTCGTTCCGCGTATAATGAGATTTGTTTTAACAATCTTATTTGTATATTGGCCATGAGTTATATCATTAATTTTGTCGAGCAAAAGTTTAGCCGCATTTTTCCCCATTTCATAACCGTGTTGCTCCACAGTACTTAACATTGGGTCACAGGCTTTTGCAAGTTCACCATCTGAGAATCCAAAAATAGATACATCTTCAGGTATTCTCAGTTTTGCTAGCTTTACGGCATAAAGAATTCCTGCTGCGCAATGGTCGTTTATGGCAAAAAAACCATCGGGTCGATCAGGCCTGTCAAGTATTTCAGGGGTAATAATAATGGCTTCTTCGCGGGTGTCGCATACCTTTATCAAACTCTCGTCTACAGGCAGACCGTATTTGCGAAGCGCATCCAGATATCCATTTTTTCTGTTTTTTGAAATTTCCAAATGTAGTGGTGAACTATAAAAAGCAATTCGTTTGCAACCGGATTGAATCAGGTATTCTACTGCTGCAAATGCTCCGGCGTAATCGTCTACCACTACACGGTCAGTATTGATTCCGATACAAATCCTGTCGAAAAATACCAATGGTATATCGCTGTCGATAATATCCTGAAAATGGTCGTAGTTGGTAGTGTGTTTACAAAGTGAGGCAAGTACACCAGAGACTCGTGTTGAAATCAGGGCTTTAGTATCCCTGACTTCTTTTTCGTAATTTTCGCTTGATTGACAAACAATCACATTAAAATCTTCCTGATTAGCTACGTCTTCAATTCCTGAAAGAATTGATGAAAAGAAATAATTATTTATTTCCGGTACAATAACGCCAATCGTGTTATTTCTGCTCATTCTCAGGCTTAAAGCCAGCGTGTTGGGCTTGTAGTGAAATTCCTTAGCGTATTTATTTACTGCATCTTTGGTGTCCTGACTTATATCCGGATGGTTCTTCAGTGCTCTTGAAACTGTGGAAGGAGAAATGTTAAGCGCACGACCAATGTCTTTAATCGTAATAGGAGCTTTTTTCATGGTTCAATGATTACCGTGTTGATAAAAAAGTTCAATATGTATTTTTAGATAAATATCAGATAATCAGTATGTAATATCACCTTTTTATAAGGTAAAATATAATATGTATAAATTTGTTTATTTAAACAATATACAAAAGTAAAACAGATTATCCGAATAAAAAATTATTTCGGACAAAATTGTAAATTTAAATCGCAAACGTTTGCATAAGATTTTCGTTTTATAATTCCTGAACATAGATTAGAGATTATTTTTATTGCTCTATTTTTGTCGATGTTATTTCTTGATTATATAGAATGATGTGTTAATACTTGCATACTATATAGTTGGAAAAATACAAAACCTCATATTTAAAATTATTTAAAAAAATCAATGCATGAAGTACAGTCACATTAAACTCAATCTACGAGTATTTTTAGGCGTATTTGTGATGTTTGTTTTTGGCATTTCTGCCAATGCGCAACAAATATCAGTTTCAGGAGTCGTGAAAGATGCTGCTAATGGTGATCCCATTCTAGGAGCAAGTATTCTTGAAAAAGGAACGAACAAGGGAGTAATTACAAACTTAGATGGTGCTTTTACTATCTCTGTCTCTTCAAAAGCAACACTGGTTGTAAAATACCTCGGTTACCTAACCGAAGAAGTGCCGGTTGCAGGTAAAAAAACAATTGTCATTCAATTAAAAGAAAATGCGGTTGCCCTTGGCGAAGTAGTTGCCATTGGTTATGGCGTTGTGAAAAAGAATGACGCTACAGGCTCAATCACAGCAATTAAGCCGGATAAGTTAAACAAAGGTCTTACCAACAACGCTCAAGACATGATTGTTGGAAAAATAGCCGGAGTAGTTGTTACTTCAGGTGGAGGAACCCCAGGTGGAAGTTCAACCATTCGAATTCGTGGCGGTTCTTCTTTAAATGCAAGCAACGATCCATTAATTGTAATTGATGGTTTAGCTATGGATAATGATGGAATTAAAGGAGTTGCAAATCCGTTAAGTGCAATCAATCCAAATGATATTGAAAGCTTTACGGTATTAAAAGATGCATCGGCAACTGCTATTTATGGTTCCCGTGCTTCCAATGGAGTTATCATAATCACCACGAAAAAAGGAGAAAAAGGCTCAAAACCTCGTGTGTCCTATGAAGGTAATATGTCAGTTAG
>CAIQOG010000460.1 GCA_903873355.1 uncultured Bacteroidales bacterium | reverse complement strand
TGCTTGTCTAAGTGAGTCTTGAGTAGTAGAACTTCTACCACCAAATATATCGGTGATTTCAGTCATAATATCTTTAAATATATTCATACCATAAACACATTCAGATGAAACAATATTATGAATCCTTTCAACTTTATAACCATTTATAAAAGGTGTTGTTGTCAATAATACATTTTTATATTTTGAATATGGATTATTTTCAATCTCTGTTGAAGATTCCGAAACAATAAAATTTGCAAGTCTATTTAATTGTTTAAGAGCATTTTCAGCTTCCTCTGAATTAGGAAATTCTTCAACTATTTGTGTATATAGTGAGTGTGCAGTTTCAAGATTAGTACCTCTTTGTTGTAAACTCAATGCTTGTTTGTACATTTCTTCTTTCGTCATTATTTTTCTCTTATTTTGATGTTAGGTTTGAATGACAATTATTGTGTTTATTTTTATATGAATATATTTCTTTTCAGCCTCAAAGATAAATACAATCTTTCACATTAACAAGGTTTTATTTAAGCAATGATTAAAAAAGTCTTTCTCCCTCATTTGTAACAACTTATATAAATATATTAATTTGTGATTTGCTCTTTCGTTATTCAGTTTTTTTTCCGAACTTTGCGGACTTAAAAATACGAAACCTAAGACAGTAATTTTAAGGAAAAATTTAAGGTGAAAGATACAAAGTACATTTTTGTAACCGGTGGGGTTACTTCGTCTCTCGGAAAAGGAATTATTGCCGCTTCGCTTGGTAAACTATTGCAAGCCAGAGGATTCAGAGTAACTAACCAAAAACTTGACCCTTACATCAATGTTGATCCGGGAACGCTGAATCCCTACGAACACGGCGAGTGTTATGTAACGGTGGATGGTCATGAAGCCGACCTCGACCTTGGTCACTACGAACGCTTTTTGGGCGTTGAAACTCACAAAGCCAACAATGTTACTACCGGACGCATTTACCAGAATGTAATCAACAAAGAACGTCGTGGCGACTACCTCGGAAAAACCGTTCAGATTATCCCTCATATCACCGACGAAATCAAACGCAACATCAAAATGCTTGGCAACAAAGGCGACTTCGACTTTGTAATTACCGAAATTGGCGGAACAGTGGGCGATATAGAATCGTTGCCCTACATCGAAAGTGTGCGTCAGCTAAAATGGGAACTCGGTAAAAACTGCCTGATTGTTCACCTTACTTACGTTCCGTATCTGGCTGCTGCCAAGGAACTTAAAACCAAACCAACCCAGCACTCCGTAAAAGCACTGCAGGAACAGGGAGTTCAGGCTGATATTCTGGTGCTGCGTACCGAACATAATATTTCAGCGGATATCCGTAAAAAAGTAGCACTTTTCTGTAATGTGGAGCAATCGGCTGTGATGCAGTCTATTGATGTTCCAAGCATTTACCGTGTTCCGCTGAATATGCAGGAAGAACGGCTGGATGAAGTGGTACTGACAAAAATGGGTTACGACCTCGAAAAAACGCCGGAAGCTGACATGAAGTCATGGACAGCTTTTGTTCACAACCTGGAAGATGCCAAGGAAGAAGTTCGCATTGCCATCGTAGGAAAATACGTGCAACTTCCTGATGCTTACAAATCTATCGTCGAATCGTTGATTCATGCCAGTGCATATAACTGTCGGAAATTAAAATTAGAATTTATTTTATCTGACAAATTGTCAGAAGAAAATATAGAGAAAAAGTTCCAGAAAATAAATGGCATTGTTGTTGCTCCGGGATTCGGGCAACGCGGAATGGAAGGAAAATTTGCAGCTCTTAAATATGCCCGCGAAAATAACATTCCATGTTTGGGAATTTGCATGGGGATGCAAACTATGTCCATCGAATTTGCCCGCAATGTGTTGGGGTATGCCGATGCTAACAGTACCGAAATTGATCCTGATACAACTCATAATGTGGTGGATATCATGGAAGAACAGAAGAATATTCTGGATTTGGGTGGTAGCATGCGACTTGGAGCGTATAAATGCAAACTGAAAAAAGGCAGTCGTGTTTTTGATATCTACGGAAAAGAAAATATCAGCGAGCGTCATCGTCACCGTTATGAATTTAATAACGTTTTCAAAGATGAATTTGAAAAGAACGGAATGATTTGCAGTGGAATGAATGTGGAATCAAATTTGGTTGAAATTATTGAATTACAGGGACATAAATGGTATGTTGGTGTTCAGTTTCATCCTGAATACAGCAGTACGGTGGTAAATCCACATCCGTTGTTTATAAGTTTTGTGAAAGCAGCAATAGAGAAATAACAACTACCCCTAACCCCTAAAGGGGAATAGGATTAGTTTGAATAAATAAATCAATAGTAATTAAAATCCCCTTTAGGGGTTAGGAGTAAATTAAACTTTTATGGACAAAAATACGATCTTCGGATTTATACTTATAGCGCTGATTGTTATAGGTTTTTATCAACTAAACAAACCAAGCGAAGCCGATCAGGCCAGAATCAAGCATGACAACGATTCGATTGCTTTGGTAAAACAACCAAAACCTCAGGGAATTCAGAATACAACTCCGAAAGATTCAGCTTTAGTAAAAGATACTGCTAAAATTAATTCTACTGATGCTTTTGGAGCTTTCAATGTTGCTGCAAATGGAACAGAGAAATTCTATATACTCGAAAACGAGCTTGTAAAACTTACCCTGACCAATAAAGGTGGACGCGTTTATTCGGTTGAGTTGAAAAAGTACAGCAAGCGTGATTCATTGAATACAGCTCTCCCTTTGATTCTTTACAATGAAAAGGAAAGTAATTTTGGATTTACAATCGTAAGCAACTACCGTGTTCTTAATAGTTCCAATCTTTATTTTGAGCCTGTTTCGGTTGTCACTAAGGATAAGAAAGGAAATCAAACTCTTATTCTCAGATTGAAAACTTCGGGAACAGCATATATTGACTTTGCTTATACCCTGCCCGATAAAGATTATATGTTGAGTTTTGGTGTTAAAGCCAATGGCATGAATACCGTAATGCCTGCCGGAACCAACTCGCTGGATATGCAATGGGATTCAAAAGTTCGTCAACAAGAACGTGGACGTAAATTTGAGGATCGCTATTCATCAATTGAATATAAATATGTGGCCGGTGATATAGAGAAACTGAGCGAAAGCAAGGATGAAGAGAAAAAACTACCAAACAAAATTAAGTGGGTTGCTTTTAAAGATCAGTTTTTCAGCAGTATCCTGATTGCAGATGATGCAATGACTTCTACTACACTTAGCAGTAAGATGGAAGCTGAAAACTCAGGCTATCTGAAATCATATTCGAATGTTACTTCTGTTGCCTTCGA
>CAIQOG010000459.1 GCA_903873355.1 uncultured Bacteroidales bacterium | reverse complement strand
TTGGTTGATGATGTTCTAATTCAACAAAATAAGGCGCACCAGTAGTAACCTTATCTGTTATTGCCAAAATGTAATGTTTCCCTTCCCAGGAAATGCTTTCAACACTCACTTCCTGTCCCGAAATATATTCTTCAATGATAGCCTGATGGCTGAAAGATTCACTTTTAGCACGTGCTACAGCAACCTGCAAATCACCCTGATTCTCTATTTTTTTCACACCACGACTTCCGGATCGATCTGTTGGTTTTACAATTACGGGAAACCTAAAATTTTCAACAGAATAACCTTCGTCTGAAATAACAAACTTTGGAGATGAAACATTAAATTCCGCAAACCGGCGACGCATTTTATATTTGTCGGTACAAACCGCCGCATCAGCGAAACTATTTCCGGTCAAACCCATTTTTCCGGCCACAAAATTCACGGTAGGAACAGCGGCATCGGAAGCTATGCTGGTAATTCCGTCAATATCAATCGATTCACAAATTTCAAGAATCTGCTCTTTTTCAAGTATCGAAACCGGATAAAAAAAATCTGCAGTTTCCTTACAAACAGCTCCAACTTCCCACGCAAAGCAATGGGTTTCGAGTCCCATTTCCTTAGCTTTTTGAACCAAAGGCAACTGGAGGTAACTTGCACCAATAATTGCTAATTTTTTCATCTTAAAATTTCACTGTAACAATTGTACCTGCAATAATCAACACCAATCCGATTACCTTACCAATTGTAAAAGTTTCACTTAATAGCCAAACTCCCAATAAAAACACTATGGCCGGTGCCAGACTCATAAATGGATAAGCTTCAGTAATTTGAAACTTCGTCATAGCCATCGACCAACAAACCGAAGCGATAAATGCCGATAAAAATCCTGAAAAAATAAAAGGGTCAAGTAAAAACTTTGTGTACGAGACCACCATATCCCAAATACCGGATTGTGGCATACTCCAGTGTAACTTCAAAATCCTCCACTTCAAAATCATTTGTCCGTAGACAGTGAAAAACAGGGTGGCAAAAATATAGATGTACCTCATAGTTACGAATTGCACGAATTATTACTAATTTTACGAATTATACTAATTTAAAACGCGTTTGTATGTCAGACTTTTTTCTCCAAAATTTACCAGAAGTCCTAACTTGAATTTGGTTGATTTTAAATAGTTACGGGTTTGTTCTAAATTATCACTATGAATAAACGTATTAGATTTTAATTCAACAATGATTGAACCAAAACAGACAAAATCTGCTTTAAAATGTTTTTTTAATTTTTCTCCATCAAAATAGATTTCTAACACTTTTTCGCGTTCAAAGGGAATTCCATCTTTTGTAAATTGGATTGAAAGTGCTTCCTGATAAACCGATTCTGAAAATCCCGGCCCCAAAGTTGAATGAACCTTCATGCATGAACCAATAATTTTATAGCTCTCATCCTTAAATAACAATTCCACCATCTTAATTCGTCTGATTCGTCTTAATTCGTAAAATTCGTGGTTACACTGTATCCATGAACGATCGCTGCACTTTATTAAACACTACGATTCCTATTCCAAGTAAAATAACCATAAATCCAAAGCTATATGCCAATTGTCCCCAACTGAAAACACCCGAACCCATAGTCGCATATTTGAATGTTTCTACAAGCGATGTAACCGGATTCAAAGCCATAATCCACTGACGTTTAGGCGACATAGAACTTAACGGATAGATAATCGGAGTGGCATACATCCACAGTTGAACTACAAATGTAAAAAGAATGGTCAAGTCACGATATTTGGTGGTCATAGATGAAATAATGATACCAAAACCAAGTGATAAACCGGCCAACATTAAGATTATAACCGGGATAAGCAAAATATAAATGTTTGGTGTAATTTGCGCTCCCATAAAATAATAATAGAAATAAAGCGCTGCAAATAACAAAAACTGAATTCCCATTCGTACTAAGCCGGAAACAACCGTTGACAGGGGTACAATCATTCGTGGAAAATAAACCTTTCCAAAGATTGCCTGATTCGTTGTAAAAGTTGATGACGTTTTATTTAGACAATCAGCAAAATACTGCCAGCAAACAATACCAGCCATATAAAATAAAGGTTGTGGCAGACCATCAGTTGGAATTTTGGCAATACCACCAAACACTACCATATACATAATTGTTGTAATCAACGGCTGAATGAAAAACCAAGCCGGTCCCAATATCGTTTGTTTATACTGAGTGATAATATCACGCTTTACAAACATCGAAAGCAAATCACGGTACTGCCACATTTCTTTGAAATCTACTTCAAAAAGCTTGTTCTTAGGCTTAATAATGGTATTGAATTCCATAAGTTTAATTCTTTTAGTTATGAATTATATTTCTTCTGTTGATTTTCAAACACAAAAGTACGATTTTTTTTAAAGCATACAAATGTTTAAAGGCGATTCTATCGAATTGCGGACATATTCTAATTCGCAATATGAGTTATGCATCAGGCAATTACTGAAATAAAGTATTTTTACTAACTTTGCACACTCTTTTCCGAAACAACAAAATGATTGACAACAATATATTTAATAATAAAAAAGTAGCTTTCCATACCCTTGGGTGCAAATTAAACTTTTCAGAAACATCGGCTATCGGCAAACAAATGACCGACGAAGGTTTCAGTAAGGTACGACCCGGCGAACAGGCTGATGTGTGTGTCATCAATACCTGCTCGGTTACCGATACTGCCGACCATAAATGCCGACAGGTTATAAGTCGCCTGAACCGCCAGCATCCCAATGCCATTATGGTGGTAACAGGCTGCTATGCACAACTTAAACCCGAAGAAATTGCCGCCATCGATGGTGTGGATCTGGTACTGGGGGCTAATGAAAAATTTAGTATTCTGGATCATTTACGAAAACTC
>CAIQOG010000458.1 GCA_903873355.1 uncultured Bacteroidales bacterium | reverse complement strand
TGCTTGTGCAAAAGCTAAACCGGTATTGTTAGAACCAATCATGAAAATGGAGGTTGTTACACCGGAAGAAAGCATGGGTGATGTAATTGGTGACCTGAACAAACGTCGTGGACAGGTTGAAGGAATGGAATCGAGCCGTACAGGAGCGAGAATCGTAAAAGCTAAAGTGCCACTGTCTGAAACATTCGGATATGTTACAGCTTTACGTACAATTTCTTCGGGTCGTGCAACGTCTTCAATGGAATTCGATCATTATGCTGAAGTTTCTGCTTCAATTGCTAAAGAAGTGGTTGCTGAAGCTAAAGGACACGTAGAACTACTTTAATAATAATCAATTTTTCAATTCCCAATTATCAATTAATAGGGAATTGGGAATTGAAAATTAAATAATTGATAATTGATGAATCACCCGATAGTGAATGACTCTTATCGGGAGATTCAAACAGTTTATATAACAAATAAATAAAAAACGACAATGAGTCAAAAAATCAGAATTAAATTAAAATCTTACGATCACAATCTGGTTGATAAATCAGCTGAAAAAATCGTAAAAACAGTAAAAGCTACCGGTGCAGTAGTAAGTGGTCCAATTCCATTGCCAACTCACAAACGTATTTTCACTGTAAACCGTGCTACTTTCGTAAATAAAAAATCGCGCGAGCAGTTCGAACTTTGTTCTTACAAACGTCTGATCGACATTTACAGCTCAACCAGCAAAACTGTTGATGCACTGATGAAACTTGAATTGCCAAGTGGAGTAGAAGTAGAAATCAAAGTGTGACCCCCTGCCCCCTAAAGGGGGTTAAGGAAACAATATAATAAATAGAATTTAAACAAAAAGCCGATCCCCCGATTGGGGTTAAGGGTCATTAAACAACAATTGAAATGCCAGGATTATTAGGAAAAAAAATCGGAATGACATCCGTTTTCAGTGCCGATGGTAAAAATGTACCATGCACTGTTATCGAAGCAGGTCCTTGTGTTGTTACTCAAATCAAAACTGTAGAAAGTGACGGTTACGAAGCTGTACAGGTGGGTTTTCAGGTAAAAAAAGAAAAACACACCAACAAAGCTGAAGCCGGTCATTTTAAAACGGCAGGAGTAGCGCCTCAAAGACACTTGGTTGAGTTCAAAGGATTCGAAAGTGAATTCAAATTAGGTGATGCAATCACCTGTGAAATGTTTGAAGCCGATACGTTTGTTGACGTAGTAGGAACTTCAAAAGGTAAAGGATTCCAGGGTGTTGTAAAACGTCATGGTTTCGGTGGGGTAGGACAAGCTACTCACGGTCAGCACAACCGTTTACGTGCGCCGGGTTCGTTAGGAGCTTCATCATATCCTTCACGCGTATTCAAAGGTATGCGTATGGGTGGCCGTATGGGTGGTGATCAGGTAACTATTCAAAACCTACAGGTATTAAAAGTAATTCCGGAACATAACCTTCTTTTGATAAAAGGTTCAGTGCCGGGTGCTAAAGGTTCAATCGTAATCATCAATAAATAACCATGGAACTGAGCGTATTAAATATAAAAGGAGAAGACACAGGAAGAAAAGTATCGCTTAACGATGCTATCTTCGGTATTGAGCCAAATGACCATGCTATTTATTTAGATGTGAAACAATATTTGGCAAACCAACGTCAGGGAACACACTCGTCAAAAGGCCGTAGCCAGTTGTCAGGTTCAACCCGCAAACTTGGTCGTCAAAAAGGTGGAGGTGGAGCTCGTCCGGGTGACATCAAATCAGGTGTACGTGTAGGTGGTGGTCGTATGTTTGGCCCAACACCCCGCGATTACAGCTTTAAACTGAACAAAAAACTAAAACAACTTGCCCGTAAATCAGCATTGAGTTACAAAGCTATTGACAGTGCAATCACAGTGGTTGAAAACCTGAACTTTGAAGCTCCAAAAACAAAAGATTTTGTAGCAATGACTAAAAGTTTGCAGGTGGCAGATAAAAAACCACTAATTGTTTTAGCAAATGCAAATAATAACGTATATTTGTCGGCTCGAAATTTGCCTAAGGCAAAAGTCGTAACAGTTTCGGAATTAAACACTTACATAGTGCTTAATGCCAAATCGCTTGTCTTTACTGAAGATGCGGTTGCTGCAGTTGAACAAATTTTTAAAGCATAAGGAGGTACAGAAAATGGGAATTATCATTAAACCAATCGTTACAGAGAAGATGACTCAGCTGGGCGACAAACTGAACCGCTACGGCTTTAGAGTTCAAAAAGATGCCAACAAAATTGAGATCAAACAGGCTGTTGAGGCCATGTATGAAGTTACTGTAGAAGAAGTTAACACACTTATTGTAGCCCCTAAAAACAAAAGTCGTTTTACAAAAGGTGGTGCCATTAAAGGTAAATCTTCAGCTTATAAAAAAGCTATCGTTACAGTAAAAGAAGGAGAAAAAATTGATTTTTATAGCAATATTTAAATAGAAAAATGGCTGTACGTAAACTAAGACCCACAACACCGGGGCAAAGACACAAGATTATTGGTACGTTCGACACAATTACTGCGAGCGCACCAGAGAAATCTCTTGTTGTAGGCGGATCAAAATCCGGAGGTCGTAACCATGATGGTAAAATGACCATGCGCTACCTAGGTGGCGGACACAAGAAGAAATATAGAGTAATTGACTTTAAACGCAACAAAGACGGTGTTCCCGCAACAGTAAAATCAATTGAGTACGATCCGAATCGTTCG
>CAIQOG010000457.1 GCA_903873355.1 uncultured Bacteroidales bacterium | reverse complement strand
CAGCATTTTAAAGGAGTGGTTACTGAAATCGCAAACTCTGCAAGTGTTGTAGGTGCTAGCGCAGACCAGGTTACTAATTTTCCGGTTAAGATTAGAATTTTGAGCGAGTCATATGCAAAATTAAATAGCAAAGACAAAAATTTAGCATCACCATTAAGACCAGGATTATCTGCAACCGTAGAAATTCAAACAGAAAAAACAATTAATATTTTAACTGTCCCAATTCAATCTGTTACGACAAGAGAAGATTCTGTAGACGATAAAAATATTGCTACTACAGCAGTTGTAGCAAGTACTTCGAGTATGAAAGAATTTGTTTTTGTAATAGAAAACAATAAAGTAATTAAACTTCCAGTGAAGACCGGTATTCAAGACGATATGTATATTGAAATTAAAGAGGGTTTAAAAGAAGGACAGGAAGTGGTGGTTGCGCCATATTTAGCAATTTCTAAAATGTTAAAAGATGGAATGCAAATAGAAATAGTGACCAAAGAAGACTTATACACATCGGACGAGAAGAAGTAGCTTAGTTTTTTGGCTTTGTATTTCAATTTTGGTATTTTCGTGCTTAAAGTAGACTATGCAGCAAATTAATAAAGAAGCTAAGATTGCCGTAATTGGTGGTGGAAGTTGGGCTACAGCCTTAGTAAAGATTCTTTGCGATAACCAAGCAGATGTAACCTGGTGGATGAGAAATGAAGAGGCGGTTACACACATTCAAGCTTTTGGTAGAAATCCTCATTATTTATCATCGGCAGAAATAAGCATTTCGAAAGAGCGAGTAAGTACAGATTTAAAGGCCACCATCGCTGCTTCAGATATAATTATTTTAGCAGTTCCAGCATTTTTACTCTGAAAAAATACTGATATTTTGCCTGAGTGCCTTCGGAAAGTACTTGTGTCAAATTGCTTTTGGCCTGATACAATTCATACAAGGTTGCTTTTCCGCCTTCATATTTCTGATTCGTAAACCGATAGGCTTCGCGACTCGCCACTTCGGATTTTTGAGCAGCATCCCAACGACTTTTTGCGCCTAAAGCGTTGTAGTATGCTTGCTGAATAGATTTTTTTAGTTCAAGTTTGGCATTATCCATACTTATTTTGCTGCTTTTTACACCAAGCTCTGCTGATCGAACACCATTACGCACTTCGAATTTGTTGAAAATCGGAATTCTCAAATTTAATCCTATTTGCGCACTCATATTATCGTTCATTTGTTGCCCGAAGCTGTTATTGGTTGGTAAGCTGCTCAAATTGTAATAGCTTGTGCCGTAATTTGCACCCAGACTTAACGATGGATAATAGTTTCCCTTAGCAACCAATACATTATACTCGCTGCTTTTCAACCGGTATTCAGCACCTTTTATTTCCGGTCGATGAGTTAGTGCACTCTGAAATACTGCATCGGCAGTCAGCATTTGCAAGTCAGATTCTGATAAATTATCCGGAGATACCACATCCAACTTCTCAAAATTATCAATTTCAAGGTATTGAGCCAAATCGAGCAATGAAAGTTTCAATGTATTTTCAGCTTGTAATCGACTCATTTCTTCTTTCGCTTCCTGAGCCTGTAAATCAAGAAGTTCGCCTTCTGCCAACTTTCCTGCTGCAACCAATCCTTTGCGTTGTTCAATTTTGGTGCGGGTAAGCGACAATTGATTCTCTGCAATCTGAAGCAATTCTTTATTGAGCAAAATTTGCATAAAACCCAATGCCACATTCATGGTAATATCTTGCTTTATTTTCTCCAAATCGGCATTGGCAGCCAACATATCAGCTTTACTGGCGTCAATATTATACTTCATTTTCATTCCGTCGAACAACATTAATCCGCTCGAAATACCAAATGATGTTTGTGATGAATTTGAACTTTTGTACGTATTGTCAACTGAAAGTGAACGACCAAAATTCCAGTTTTGACTGGCAGAAGCATTCAGATTTGGCAGCAAATTCTGTCGTGCTTGCTCGTAAGCAATATCCTTATTCTTTTTTGCCAGTGTCTGTTGCTTCACTGTACGGTTATTTGCCAAAGCAGTATCCACGCATTGTTGTAGCGTCCAGGGTTTTTGCGCCATCATAAACAAGGGTACAAAAAGCAATGCTATTATTGATGTTTTTTTCATGTTTTCTTTAATTGGAAATTGGAAATTGACTAATTCGAAATTATTTCTTGTCTTCTTTCTTCTTAGGTGCATCAGGTTTCTTCTCCAAAATTTCCGCACCACGGATTTTATCTTTCAGTTTCAGACCGCTTTTCACTTCGATTTTTATGCCATCGGATAAGCCCAGTTTTACCTGCTTCTTTGTAAATGCTTGTGGTTCTTTGGTTTTCAGAACGTACACAAACGCTGTGTCACCACCAAATTCAACGCAACTTTCTGGTATGGTAATCAGACTTTCCTGTTTGGTGAGTAAAATTTCGGCATTGGCACTATAGCCGGCACGCACATAAACACCTTTTGGTACTTTTACTGCCGCTTTCATCTCGAACATGATAGCTCCGTTTTCTTCTTTCCCTTTCGGAGAAACATATTCAAGCTTGGCAGTCAGTTTTTGATCCTGCAATGCTCCAATGGTAATGTTCATCGGCATTCCTATTGATACTTTCCCCACTTCTGTTTCATCAAGTTTACCCACAAAAAGCATATCGTTCATATTGGCCACCGTGGCAATAGTAGTTCCATCGTTGAAGTTATTCGACTGAATTACAGAGTTTCCCACTTTAATCGGGATGTCCAGAATTGTTCCGTTTATCGTTGAACGTACCAACGTATTACTAATCTGAGATTTATCATTCGAAATTCCGTCGCGAATCAAACTGAAGTTATCTTTAGCCGTTTTTAGTTCTTCTTTATCGTTATTGAATTGAAGTTGCGTTCTCTCAAATTCTTCTCTTGAAATTACTTTGTCGCTAAACAGCTTAGCATCACGATCGTAGTTCTTCTTCGATTGGTCGAACGAAATTTGCGCCCGTGAAACCCTCGATTCAGCACTATTCAAGCTTACCATATCGGGAATTACTTTGATTTTAGCGATAACGTCACCCGCTTTTACCGGATCACCTGCTTCTTTATAAACAGCAGCAATAATACCCGACATTTGTGGTTTAATCAGAATTTCGTTGCGTGGTTCAACTTTTCCGGTTGCAACAGTGTGTTTCTCAATATTACCGGTTTTCACTACCTCAATTTCGTATTTTTTTACTTTTGGACGTGATTTTTGCCATAAAAACCAAAATGTCCAGATTACCAATGCTCCAACGATAATGAGCAACGCGAATTTCAAAACTTTTTTCATAATGCTTTTTTTGTTTTATATTCCTATAATTGTAAATATTAAAATTGTAAATTGTTTTATTCTTCCCTGATTGCCTCAATTGGTTTTATGCTCATGGCACGATTTGCCGGAATAAACCCTGCTAGTGTGCCTATTACCAGTAAGATAAAGAATGCTGCCACTCCAACCGAAAAACTGATTTGTGGATCTTTAAAAAACTGGTCACTCTGACTGAGTGCATAACCCACAAGTTGAAGAAGTCCTACTCCAAGCATCAATCCCGAAATACCTGCAATAATTGTCAAAACAATACTTTCAGTCAGAATTTGTGTGATAATATTACGTGGAGTTGCTCCTAAAGCCCGTCGGATGCCAATTTCTTTGGTACGTTCCCTAACAGTTACCAACATAATGTTGCTGACACCGATTCCACCGGCAATGAGTGTTCCCATTCCAACAAACCAGATTAAAAATCCGATTCCCAGTCCGAGATACAAAAACATGGTGAACTGATCTTCGATATTCATGGCTGTTAGAGCTGCTTTATCTGTTGGTGAAATATCATGTTGCGTTCTCAAAACCTCAGAAATTTTATCCTCAATGACTTTTACTTTAATCCCGGGCTGTGCAGTAGCAGCTATAAAATGCACCTTATTTCCCTGATTAAATGCTTGTTGCATAGTACTGAATGGTAAAACTATGGTTTCCTCGCCTTTCCCTCCAATATTCACTGTCGATTTATTGCGCGCCACGCCAATTACCTGAAAATAAATACCGTTTACCTGTATGTTTTTTCCAATCGGATTCTCGGCTTTCGCAAAAAGTACTTCATAGACCCGCTCGCCAATCACACATACTTTTCGTTTTTCCGACATGTCAATGTCATTAATGTAACGACCAAAAATCATTTTACTTTCAACTATTTTGT
>CAIQOG010000456.1 GCA_903873355.1 uncultured Bacteroidales bacterium | reverse complement strand
CTCACAAGTGGTGTAACTATCTGGTTTCGTGGAGGAACTTATTCTATACCTACTACAGTTTCATTTACAAACTCCGATGCCGGAACAGCCGCGAAACCCATTATTTATCGTGCTTACACAAATGAAAATGTGGTTTTTACGGGTGCAAAAGCAGTAACTCCGTCGAAATGGGTTGCTTATACGGGTTCAGTATCGCGTTTAAATCCTGCTGTAAAGGCAGCGCAAATTCAGGAATGTACTCTTACCAATCTCGGAATGTCTGTTACTGGAATTATGCCGAATATGATTAATGATGTCAACAACGCGTATTACCAATATACCAACCTGCCGGGGGTTTATTGGAACGGAATTCGACAGGATCTGGCACGTTTCCCGAATAGTTATCCCAGCTACATGGAAGTGAAAACGGTGGTGACCGGTGGCGATGCCAGTAATGCAGGTGTTTTTCAGTATAAAACAGCATCATCTGAATTATATGATTCCCGAAATAATGTAGTTTCGGGTCGTGAAGCAGCATGGGCAGCGGCTCTGTCACACGGGGTATATTTCAAAGGCTACTGGCGTTGCAATTGGCAGATAACCACACTCAAAGCAACTGCCATTGATCAAACGGCCAAAACAATCACTTTATCACCGGGTGTAACTTTGGGAAATAAGTATCATTTACCGCTTGGTTCCGGGCATGAACCTTATTATGTAGTGAATTTGCTCGAAGAAATTGACCAACCCGGCGAATGGTGTATTGATGCATTAGATGGAAAAATGTATATCTATGCCCCAACGGCAATAACAACCGCGAATCTGAGCATTTCTGATAATAAAAGTCCGATGTTTAGTATGAGTTCTGCCGCCTATATTCAATTTATCGGTATCGAGATTATAAATAATCTGGGCAATGCATTCAACCTTACTAATTGTAACAATGTTCAAATAAATGGTTGCATGATACACGATATTGAATACGATGCGGTAGTAATCAATGGTGGCTCAAATTGTGGCGTGTTAAGTTCAAACTTATATGATTTGGGTGCAACAGGTGTTTTGGTCGGTGCAGCAGGTTCGGCAGCTTCGCCAAGCAATCATTTTGTGACCAACTGCCATATCAATAATTTTGGATATCTGAATAATATCTATGCCGCTTCTATTAATCTGGCGTATAAAAACATAGCGCTTTTCGGAGCCAAAGCCGATCATAACCTGATTCACGATTGCCCTCATGCAGGTGTTCTTCACGGTGGTTCGAATAATCTGTTTGAATACAATGATGTATTTCACACTTCGAAATGTTCGGACGATATGGGAGCTTTTTATTGCTTCACCGACTCGAACGCCAATGGCGGGAATACACTTCGTTATAACCTGATGCATAATTCCTTGCAGGGTGACGGAGTATATTTTGATCATTTCGGACTGAATGATAAAGCCTATTCCAATGTGGCTTATCAACTCAACCGTGGATACATTTTTCGCGTTCACTGGAATCAGGATGTGGATAACAATATCGCTTATAAGTGCAGAAGTGGATTCCTGCTCGCCATGGGTTTTCCGGGAGCAAATGCCACCGGCAACGTGGCATTGGGTAATGCCACGCAATATACACTTTCGGATGGCACACTCGATTCTTCCAACAAAACTTATTATACCATGAATCTGAAATTTACAGATGAAACGAATCTGGATTTTAGTCTGCAACCGGCCTCACAGGTTTTTAAAGACATTCCTGCTTTTGTAAATTTTCCGGCAGGCAGTGTAGGGCTTTACATTGATTCGTACCGAATCTCCAAATCTTTACCGTCGAACTATAAAGTAAACCCGCAAATATCCGGTGTGTACGGGTCGTAATATTGGCACCAACCCAAAAAGGGGAGTAAGAGATATTAGTATAGATATTTATTTATCAGATGAAAT
>CAIQOG010000455.1 GCA_903873355.1 uncultured Bacteroidales bacterium | reverse complement strand
GTAATTGAGTATCTGAAAAATTGAAAATTGGGAATTATGAAATTGAAAATTCAATCATGCCCACAAAGATAAAAAAAATTAATCGTTTCTCGACATTAATTTTGAAGCTAAATTTCTCAACATGTGCTTTTTATTGTCCGAAACTGATACTTTTTCGAGACTTGCGACTGCCTTTGTATAGAATTCAAGCATCTTGTCTTCGCAGATAGTCCTAACTCCCAGATGATTATAAATTTCAGTTACTGATTGAATTTTTTTATCCGCTAATTTTTCGTCTGAAATATTTAACCAATTATTTAACTCTTTCTCTGTTTCACCGGTGGCAAGTTTCAGCGCATGTATCAAAAGGTAGGTTTTCTTGTTGCAAAGGATATCTCCGCCAATTTTTTTCCCAAAAGTAGCTTCATCGCCATAAACATCGAGTAAATCATCCTTCAACTGAAAGGCCAAACCGATATTGATGCCGAAATCGTACAGATTCTGAGCATCCTCATCTCCTGCTCCACCAATCCATGCACCGCATTTCAGCGCACAACCAAGTAATACCGCCGTTTTCAGACGAATCATTTCCAGATATTCTTCAGCCTTTACTTCATCACGGTTTTCAAAATCCACATCGTATTGCTGACCCTCACAAATTTCGGCAGCTGTCTGAGAAAATAAATCCAAAACTGACTTTAAATAAGCAGGAGGAGTATCAGCAATCAATTGATAGGAAGCTATTTGCATAACATCACCGGATAGAATAGCCGTGTTATCGTTCCACTTTTTATGCACTGTAGGACGACCACGACGAACATCGGCACGATCCATAATATCATCGTGCAACAAGGTGAAATTATGAAATACCTCCAACCCAAGCGCTGTATTCACAGCCGGTTGTACATCGTCCTGAAATAAATTGCAAGCCATTAACGTCAGTGCCGGACGGATACGTTTTCCGCCCAAACTCAACACATAACCAATTGGCTCATAAAGACCGCGTGGCTCCTTATTCCAGTTGAGCTGTTCGATTTCTGAAGTAATAATTTCGGTTATTTCGTTGAATGTCAGCATATTTTCAGACAGATAATTCGTTTTCAATAATTTCGGTCATAACATCTTTCATATCAAGTCCGGCTGCAGCAACTTGTTGTGGAATAAAGCTGGTTGTAGTCATTCCCGGTGTGGTATTTACTTCCAGTAAATTAATTATATCTCCTTCGGAAATAATATAGTCGATGCGCACTATGCCTTTACAGCCTAAAATATCATAAATTGCTGAAGTTAGTTTCTGAACGCGTTCGGTCAATGAAGCACTAATTCTGGCCGGTGTTATTTCTTCAACTTCGCCTTTATATTTTGCATCAAAATCAAAAAATTCATTTTTCGGAACTACCTCAGTTACGGGCAAAACCACCGATTTTGATTTGGTTTTATAAATGCCGCAGGTAATCTCAGTTCCTGCCATAAATGCCTCAATCATCACTTCGTTACCTTCGGCAAAAGCTTTATTAATAGCAGGTTGAACCTGATCAATAGTTTTCACTTTCGTTACTCCAAAACTACTGCCACCCACATTTGGTTTCACGAAGCATGGGAAGCCAATTTTTTGAGCCACCTCTTCGTTGGAAACACTTTGTCCTTGTCGCAAAACCAGCGATTCCGAAACCTTAATTCCAAAGCCTTTCAGGTATTGATTACATGTAAATTTATTGAATGTAACCGCAGCAGCCAACACTCCGCAACACGAATATGGAAGCCCAATTAATTCAAAATATCCCTGTAGAATTCCATTTTCGCCCGGCGTGCCATGAATGGTGATATACGCAAAATCAAAGTTGGTTTTTTCGCCGTTTCTTATAAAACTGAAATCGTTTTTATCAATTGCAATTTTCTCATTTTCAGACCATTCAACCTGCCATGTTTTTCCAACAATGGTTACAATGTAAATATTGTAACGCTCTTTGTCCATAAACGAATACAAACCAGCTGCACTCTTCAGCGAAACGACTACTTCTGACGAATCTCCACCCGCTACGATGGCAATATTTTTTTTCATAATAAACAACCCCTAGCCCCTAAAGGGGAACTTAATTAGTAAATTTTCTATAAACTTCTATAATTCAATTCAAAACCTCTTATTCCCCTTTAGGGGTTAGGGGTAATCTTATTCCATTGTTTTGGCATAATTCCGCCATTTTTCAATCAACTGCTGCATATCATTCGGTAATTCACTTTCAAAATACATCATTTCACCCGTGCGTGGATGCTCAAAACCAAGCGTTTTGGCATGTAAAGCTTGTCGGGGGCATATTTCGAAACAGTTTTTAACAAATTGCTTGTATTTGGCTGCCGTAGTTCCTTTCAAAATGTCATGACCACCGTATCGCTCATCGTTGAAAAGTGTATGACCTATATGTTTCATGTGAACCCGAATCTGGTG
>CAIQOG010000454.1 GCA_903873355.1 uncultured Bacteroidales bacterium | reverse complement strand
TGCTTTCGATTTTAGACAAAGGATGTATTGATATCCAACCAATTGCTCTATTTCGTGAATAGTTAACGCGGTGGAATTGTCATTTTGTTTGCGTGAAATGTCCGATTTTGCAGCGTAAGGTTTCAGATTCATTTTTCCGAATAATGGTTGTTTCACAGACAGATAAGCCTGATACTGACCACCATTGGTTATTCCCAAATCATATCCGAGGTAATTTGACGAACCGTTCGACATTACATCGAAAGTAGTTGGATACGCATCACTTGAAATAATAGGAGCGAAGAGAATACCTGATTCCAGACTGATAACCGGGTTTTTCAGAATTCGCTCAGTTTGTTGCAAATCAAGTTTGACAATTTGATTTTCGTTTTTGTTTTTTTGGATTAATGGACTGTTCTTTTTAGACTGTTCGAGAAAATAATTCAAATCACGTTGTTGCGAAAAACCTAAAGAAGAGTGAATAAATATCAAAACAAAAATAATTAAGTGCTTCATTCTTTTTTATTTGTAATGGAATCTTTCAATTTCGCAAAGATACAATAAGTCTTTAAATGTAAAAGAACAGATTGATAAAATAATAAAACCCTGAATAGGTATTTTTCAGGGTTTTACAAATTAAAATTTATTATGTTGTTTACTTTATAAGTTTTAGTCCTGCCAGTGCTGAACTATCACTTGGACGGAGAATAAGCGCCTGATTAAACAGGTAGCGTGCTTCGGTATTTTTACCGAGATTAAGCTTGCTCCAGGCCAGCATTATAGTTGAATCGTAATCGAGCGGGTAGAGGTTCACTACTTTCTCAAACAATTTCTGAGCATTCGAGTAATCTTTTCCGTTGTAATACATCACGCCCAGCCAATAGTTTGCAACTGAATTCTGCGGATCGATTTCCAATATTTTCAAGTAATTTCCCTTTACTTTTTCCCAGCTTTCGATGGCACTCAATGGTTTAATACATCCAAAACGTGCTTCGATGGCATAGGGTTTCAAACCTATGGCAATGTTGTAGTAGCGAATAGATTCAGAGTATTGTTTTAAAAGATAAGACAGCCACCCGAGACGAATATTGGCAGTGTAGTCTTTTACATTATAAATTGCCTTTATTTCATTCAGTGCTGCGCTGTAGCTACCTACTTGTTCCGACTCGTAACTTTTTACATAAGCCGATTGGATAACAGACTGACTTTGAGCTGATGCTGTAATAGCAATTCCTGTGATAATAAGTGATAAAAAGATTTTTTTTAAAGTTTCCATATTATTCCTCCTGATAATGAATGTTGATTATAGTTAGTACTGTTTTTTACTCTTGTGCTTGGTTCAATATTTTTCTGATTATAGGTGTAATTTCCTACTAATGAAATATTTGGAGCAACACTCCAAATAAGGCTTAATCCGGATTTGAAAATTGTAGGATCGTCGGCATTAAATACATACAATCCATTTAAATCTGCATAATTTTTTAAGTTTCCGAAAGTGATACTGCCTTCAGTCCACAGATTTTTGGAAAGTAATAAACTGACAGATTGTGTGTAAATCAAACGATTAGAAGTATTGTCAAACATGCAATCCAACTGACTTTTTAGATGTAAATTAAGTTTTCCGGGGAATGAAATTCCTGCCTGAAGGCCATATTGTTGAGTCGTAACACTATTATATTTTAATACTGAAGCACTTCCTGCAAAATCAAAATTGGATAATTTTGTAGAAATTTTGGCAAACAATAAGTTTCCCTGAAGGTTGTTCGTAGTAACTAACAATCTCTTTCCCTGTACGGGTGGAAGAACTCTATAAGTAATAGAATCAATTGAAGTTGAATTTAAATAATGATATGCTATTGTCTATCAATAAGCCCTTATCGAATCAAAATCCCAATATAAGCCCACTCTTCTTAAACTACTATACGAGCCAATATGCTCAGTCATCACCTATTGTAAATAGCCATCTGCATTATACC
>CAIQOG010000453.1 GCA_903873355.1 uncultured Bacteroidales bacterium | reverse complement strand
AGCATTGTATTCTACATTAGTAATTTCAACAGAATCGGAAGTGTTTGAACAGCCATATGAGTTTGTGATTTTAACTCTGTAGCTTCCGTTTAGTTTTATATTCAACTGCTGTGTTCCCGAATCTTCATAGATCATGTTATTTAGTATCCATGAATATTTACCAGCTTTAGTGCTTTCTAATAAAGTGCGAGAAAGTGTTGAGACAATAGGTTTTTCAGGAGAAACTAATACTGAAACTGTTTTGTTAACACTATCAGAACAATTGTTATTGTCAACAACTTTTAGAGAAACATTATAGAATCCTATATCAGCATAAGATTTGTGAGTAGGAGATATAGAGTCAATTGTTGTATCACCAAAATTCCAAAACATTTTGTAACCGATGGCAATATTTTTTGTTGTATCGGTAAACACAAAATTATTGGTATTGAAACATTGAATTGAATTATTTACCGTAAACCCAGCAGAAGGTTTTGCATAAACATTAAATGATTTTATCAATGTATCGGTACAATTGCTATCGGAAATTGAAATTAGTTTTATTTGGTATAAACCTGAATTAACGAACGACTTATTCAAACTTTTTTGTGTTGAAGTTGTAGAATCACCGAAATTCCAAATTCTTGTTAAGCTTCCTTGTGGAATAACTGATACATCATTTAATGCAAAACTATTTGAGGAAACACATTGTGATAATGAGTTTTCAGTGAACCTTGCTTGAGGTTTATAATTAACGGTCACAGTTTTTGTGGTCATATCGCTGCAATAATGTTGGCTTAACGCATATAAAGTAACAACGTATGTTCCTGGTGCGTTATATCGTTTATTAATAGTAGCAGCATTGTCGAAAGTAGAATCACCCAAACTCCAATAACGTATCATCGATCCTGAATTAATTTTTGTGGTATCATTAAACACAAAATCATTTCCAAAACATTGTGATAAATTATTTTGAGTAAATCCAACTTGTGGTTGAGGGTAAACTAAAAATGTTTTACTTATCGAATCCTGGCAATTATTATTTGAAGTGATAATTAATTTTACCTGATAATTTCCATCATTTAAAAATGTTTTTATTACCGAATCAAAGGTAGATGTATCACCATCACTAAAATTCCAAATTCTTGATGTTGTTCCGTTAGAAATAGTTGAAGTATCAAATAAATTGAAATTGTTTTCCTTAAAACATTGAGCAAAATTATTCTGGTCAAAGCCTGCAACAGGTTGAGGATATACGGTAATATTTTTTTGAATAGAATCAACGCAGCCATTTGAAGTGGTGGTTTTTAGAATTACCGGATATGAGGCAGCTACGGTATATTTTTTAGAAACATAACTTGAAGATGCAAAAGTGCTATCGCCAAAGTTCCAGTTTCTGGTGAAGCTACCGGCTAGTGAGTATGAAGTGTCTTGAAAAATAAATCCATTGCCACTTAAACATTGATTTTGATTTGTATTGATAGAAAACCCAATTGATGTTTTTGGATAAATTGTTAAAGATTTTGTAACAGAATCACGACAAAAATTATTTGAGATAACAACCAGTTTTGAAGTGTAAACTCCCGGGCTTAAAAATGTTTTATTTACAATTGATAAAGTTGATGTATCGCCATTACTAAAGCTCCAGTTTTTATTTATTGTACCTGATGAAATAGATGATGTATCATTAAGAATAAATAAATTTCCCGACTGACATTGAGTAGCATTATTTACAGTAAATCCAACAATTGGTTGAGCATTTACTTGTAATGTTTTTTGTATCGAATCAATACAACCATTATTTGTTATTGTATTTAATTTTAACTGATAGATACCTTCATTCTGATACGATTTACTGATGAATGAATTTGAAGATGTTGCTCCGTCACCCAAGCTCCATAAACGAGAGTAGCTTCCAGAAGAAACACTAGAAGTATCGAATAGAATAAAATTATTGTTTGTAATACATTGTCT
>CAIQOG010000452.1 GCA_903873355.1 uncultured Bacteroidales bacterium | reverse complement strand
TAGTAGGAAGTAAATAATGTCGCTTTTTCTGTATTAATTGCCGTCCCATTTATGGGACGGGCAGCTGATAAAATATATATTGGCTTTAGCCAAATAGTATTGAAAATTTGGCTAAAGCCCTGCGAATCCTATTTATTTCTACCGTCCCATAAATGGGACGGCAATTTTAAAAAAGCATTTTCACTATAAAGATTAAATTACGAAATTATATCTTTCTTAATACTTAATGTTATTTCTTCAAATGAAATACTTTCTTAGTAGTGCTTTCTGATTGTGCTGAGTGAGATACCGGAGTTTTGGAGGCTTGCGGTTTACTTACATTCCTGTCTGTTCTTGTTCTGCGCTTTCCTTTGCCCGGATCAATACCCGAACCTTTGCCACGTTGGGCCACTTTCGGTTTTACTTTCGATTTTCTGTCAGTCAGTTCGTACTCTGCTTCGTAAGGATGACTTTTCACAACAGGAATCTCTATCGAAATCAACTTTTGAATATCGCGCAGGTATTCCAGTTCTTCCACATCACAAAATGAAATGGCTTTTCCATCGAGCCCTGCCCTACCCGTCCGGCCAATACGGTGAACATAGGTTTCAGGAATATTCGGAATTTCATAGTTGATTACCAGATTCAAATCATCAATGTCAATTCCACGGGCAGCAATATCCGTAGCAACCAACACACGCGTTGTACGTTCTTTAAAGTTACGTAATGCATTCTGACGGGCATTCTGAGATTTATTTCCGTGAATGGCTTCAGTTTTAATGTTGGCTTTTGACAAAAGTCGTTGAACTTTATCTGCACCATGTTTAGTACGCGTAAAAACTAAAGCAGTTGCAATTTTCTTATCCTGAAGTATATGAATCAGCAAATCTTTTTTATCGGCCATATCTACATAATACAATTCCTGCTGAATAGTTTCGGCAGTAGTGGAAACCGGTGTTACAGCCACTTCTTCGGGATTTGTCAGAATGGTACCTGCCAGCATACGAATAGAATCAGGCATGGTAGCTGAGAAAAACAGCGATTGACGCTTGGCAGGAATCAGTTTAATCAGTTTCTTTACATCGTGTATAAAGCCCATATCGAGCATACGATCGGCTTCATCGAGCACAAAAATGCTCAGTTCGTTCAACTTTACATAACCCTGACTCTGCAAATCGAGTAAACGACCTGGTGTGGCAATCAGAATATCAACACCTGCTTTCAACGTATTTACCTGTGGATTTTGTGGAACACCGCCAAAAACAACGGCGTGGCGAAACTTCAGAAAGCGACCGTAAGCAGCAAAACTCTCGCCAATCTGAATGGCCAGTTCGCGCGTCGGAGTCACAATTAAAACCTTTATTTTACGGTGAATTTTGTCATTTTCGCGGTTTCGGTACAACTGTTGCAGAATTGGAATTGCAAAAGCAGCCGTTTTGCCGGTGCCGGTTTGTGCGCAACCTAATAAGTCTTTACCTTGAAGTACAATTGGAATAGCAATTTCCTGAATGGGAGTTGGCTGGGTGTAGCCTTCGTGTTTTAGAGCGTTTAAGATCGGCTCAATAAGATCTAATTTATCAAATGTCATAGAATATTACTCGCATCCACACTTCTTTCACAAGCTCAAACTTAAACCTGAAGGATACGATTTTGTGCAAAGGTACGGAAAATTATGCCTTTCCCCATTTTCTTTAGTGAACAAAGGTCGATTTCTTTTGTTTCTTAGGGTAAACATAAAATAATATGACTGATAAATTTGCTCACCGTGCATCAACATGGGATGAACCCGCAAAAATTGATATGACAAGCCATTTTCTGATGGCTATGCTGGAAAAGGTAAACTTACAAAAAAGTTGGAAAGCCCTTGAAATTGGAGCAGGAACAGGATTGGTGGGTCTGCAGGTATTGCCAAAAGTGGATACTGTAGTTTTTGAAGATACTTCGGAAGCTATGCTGAATGTATTGATGCAAAAGCTGGAAGGTGATGAAAATGCAGAGATTCTTCACGGCGAAATATTCGACTATAAAAAACAGGATATTGACCTGATTTTTTCCAGTATGGCGTTTCATCATATTCCCGATATCGACAGTGCACTGACTCACCTGTACAACATAACCCTTCCGGGTGCAGTGATTGTGGTGGGCGATATTTGCACCGAAGATGGTTCATTTCATCACTTTGAACCGATACCGCACAAGGGTTTTGATACAGATACTTTGTCGGTACAATTCATTAATGCAGGATTCAGCATTCAATCCATTGAAAACTACAATATTCTTAAACGTGAACGTATTCCAGGTCAGGTAAACGAATACGAACAATTCATGCTTATTGCAAAACGTAATAGCTGATTCCAGATTTTAGCACATTCGGATTTTAGCTCAAGTTTTGATAATTCGAAACTAAACAACTTGATTTCAGAATAAATTTGTCATTTTTGCAGGTTTATTCTGTTTTTTTGTTACAAAAGCTTTAATCAATTAAACGATTGGGGTTAACTGCAACAGAATTCATTTCGATTGATTAATTTTGCATGACTTTTTCGATAAACTACTTCAGTATGAAATTCACCAAGATGCACGGCACCGGCAACGATTACATTTACGTAAACGGTTGCGTGGAAAAGATAGAAAATCCCGAAGAATTTGCCATCCGCTACAGCGACCGCCACAAAGGCATAGGTTCTGACGGCCTGGTACTAATTATGCCTTCCGAAAATAGCGATTTCCGCATGCGCATGTTTAATGCCGACGGTTCTGAATCTGAAATGTGTGGAAACGCTTCGCGCTGCATTGGTAAATTTGTGTTCGATAAAGGCCTGACCGACAAAACTGAAGTCACACTTGAAACCCTTGCCGGCGTAAAAGTGCTGAAACTCTTTGTGGGAGCTGACAACAAAGTGGAAAGCGTAACCGTGGATATGGGTGAACCTATTCTGCAACCGGAACTTATCCCTACTACTTTCACCGGCGAAACGGTTATCAATAAAACGGTAAAATTCTCTGAAAACATTGAATACGCCATTACCTGTGTATCGATGGGCAATCCCCATGCAGTGATTTTCACTTCGGGAATTGACACGCTCGACTTACCAAAAATTGGTCCGATAACCGAGAATGCCTCCATTTTTCCACGTCGAACCAACACGGAATTTATCGAAGTAATTTCGAAAGACCACGTAAAAATGCGCGTTTGGGAACGTGGTTCGGGCGAAACCATGGCTTGTGGAACAGGTGCCTGTGCATCGGTGGTTGCTGCTGTACTTAACGGACACACCAACCGCAAAGTAACCGTAGAACTCATCGGCGGTGAACTCGTTATCGAATGGAAAAAATCAGACAATCATGTATACCTGACCGGCAGCGCAACAACCGTGTTTGAAGGAGCTCTTTAATTTACAATTTATTCATTTACAATTTACGATTTTAAATTTACAATTAATATCACGAACGAAGTGAGTATATATCGCCGAAGGCATAATATCACGAAGTAAATAACTATTAAAATATGGCACAAATTAACGACAATTTTATCAAGATACCGGCAACTTACCTGTTTTCGGAAATTGCTAAACGTGTGGCTCAACACAAAGAAGAAAATCCAACTGCACCCATCATCCGCATGGGAATTGGCGATGTAAGCCTGCCCCTGCCCGATGCCTCCATCGACGCAATGATAAAAGCAGCCAAAGAACAGCGTCATGCCGAAACATTTCGTGGGTATGGTCCAGAACAAGGCTATGCCTTTCTGCGTGATGCCATTGTTTTGAACGACTTTATTGCCAATGGCATTAATATTGAAGCCGATGAGATTTTTGTTAGCGACGGTGCAAAAAGTGATACCGGAAATATCGGTGACATTTTTGATAACAACAACCGCGTGGCCATCACCGACCCGAGTTATCCGGTTTACGTGGATACCAACGCCATGGCCGGTCGTGCCGGTGAACCTAACGCCAACGGTGCATGGACTAACCTGGTTTATCTGCCCTGCAATGCTGGCAACAACTTTGTTCCCACACTTCCGACCGAAAAAGTGGATTTGATTTATTTGTGCTATCCAAACAATCCAACCGGCACTACGCTGACTAAAGAACAGTTGACTGTTTGGGTGAAATATGCCAAAGAAAACAATGCTATCATTTTATTTGATGCTGCTTACGAGGCTTTTATTACCGAAGAAAATGTTCCACACAGCATTTACGAAATTGAAGGTGCCAAAGATGTGGCTATTGAATTCCGCAGTTTTTCTAAAACAGCTGGCTTTACCGGGACACGTTGTGGATACACAGTTGTACCCAAACAATTAATGGGAACAAGCTCTACCGGCGAAAAAGTTTCGCTAAATAAATTATGGAATCGCAGGCAATGTACCAAGTTCAACGGTACTTCCTATGTGGTTCAGCGTGCTGCCGAAGCAACTTATTCTCCCGAAGGTAAAATACAGGTAAAAGCTCTGCTTGATTTTTACAAGGAAAATGCACGCATTATTCGTGAAGGACTTTTGAAAGCAGGTTACACTATATTTGGCGGCAAAAATGCTCCTTACGTTTGGGCAAAAGCACCTGTTGGTTTGGGAAGTTGGGAGTATTTTGATTATTTATTAAAAGAAAAGAACATTGTAACTACTCCGGGAGCAGGTTTTGGTGCAAGTGGTGAAGGTTATGTGCGTTTTTCGGCTTTTGGAAGTCGCGAAAATACGATTGAGGCCATGAAACGGTTGGAGAAATAAAACCCCCTAACCCCCTGAAGGGGGGATAAATGATACCGCCCCCTTTGCTATATGCGACGAGGGCGGTTGTTTTATAATTGCGGGTGAGAGTTTATACTTTTCGGTTGCTTGTCTGTTAATCACGGACGGCTTTCTGTTAATCGCGGGTGGTTGTCCGTTAAATGCGGATGGGAGTTTTAATTTTACGGAAGCCTTTTTGTTAACTGCGGACGCTTATCTGTTAACCGCAGATGAAAGTTTATAAGTTGGAGAAGGCTGTCTGTTAATTCAGGAAGAGATGATAAAAGCCGTGGAAGCAATATGTTACCCCACGGCTTTTGGTTTATAGAAAATAGTGAATATAGCCTGAATTTACTACGCTGTGCGGAAGGTTAAACCTGAAACCTGTTTATATTGGGGTGATGATGCGCCAAATGCCGATTTGATATAGGTTTTTGTATCGAAAGCAATATCCACAATTCCTGTCAGTGCTTTGTAAAGCACTTCGTCGCGAGCAATGCGGGCATTACTCAGGGGTGCAAGCGCAATTTTCACCGCTGCATGTTTGGCAGACAGATCATCGTACAAAGCCTGTAGCGCTTCCACTTTCAGATCTTCTTCGTTGGGCGCATATTGCGGAATACTTTGCAACAGTTGAATCAACTTATCCAGGTTATCGAGCATGTTATCAAAACTTTGTTGCGAAGCGGATATTTCCTTTGCACTTTTTCCGGCATCGGTTAGCTCTTTCTTCTGTTCTTCGGTAAGTTTTGGAGTAGCACGTACTCCCTGTAGTTTACGAACAATGGTTTTGGCATTGTCGTCGACCTGCGAAGCGGTATCGGTGGCTTTCACGGCATTGAGCACACGGGTAGCTAATTTCTCAAGCGGACTGAACGCTACATTACGTGCTGCCACGGCATTGGAGTAAGGGGGCAACAGCAGGTTTACTGTATGGATAGCGTCTTTTCCATTTTGAAGAAGGGCTTTTAGTCCCACTATTTTAATGTCATCTCTGGAAGGGTTGTATTTATCGCCGTATGATTCGATAAACGCGATTAATTCTTCTAAGTTCGCCACATTTTTCGCGTGGCCTGTTTCATTGCTGTTTGGCATAATGCTTTGGTTTTAGATTGTTATTATTAACGGTGCAATTTTACATATATTTCTTTAAATATGAGTTTTATATGTGAATTATTTTATATTAATTTAACTGTATTAAATATATTTTTACCACTAATCGTGCAATAAGAACACCATAGACCATTAAATTAAAATACATCCAATGTAACAAATAAATTAAATTTATAATTAG
>CAIQOG010000451.1 GCA_903873355.1 uncultured Bacteroidales bacterium | reverse complement strand
TTCATTGGCGCAAAATACTGATCGGAACCTTTTATTTCAAAACGTTTCTGAAGCTTTTCAGTCTTCATATCGAGCATTAGAAACGGATCGTTCGTTCCGGAAGCTATCCAGTAATTACCCGCCTCATCTTTAGTCATGGTCCTGACATGACCGTACGTAAATCCACTGATTGTTTTCTCAATCCGGTTGGAGCTCAGATTCATAATGTGCAAACCTCCAGTATAAAGGCTGACCCATAACTTATCATTGTCGTGGTAAATAAATTTCACCTCATTATAACCTCCCGGTACATTTATGAGAAGTTGCCGGTAACTATTACCGGTTCTGTTATATACAACCAAACCCTTGTCCGTAGCCAGCCATATCTGACCGTTTATTTCTGCAATAGTATTGATACAACCAACCAGTTCTTTGCCCCCAAGCATCGGCGTTGACACATTGAAATAATTGCTGTAGGGACTGTAAAAGTCAATTCCACCATTCCAGCTTCCCAACCAGATATTCGAAGTTTTGTCTTTATAAAGAGCAATTATTTTTTCATCCTTGATATTGCTGTTATTATTAGTCAGGTGCTTGATGATTTCATTTCGATGGGTATCAAAAATTAAAAGACCCCTGCGGGTGGCCAGCAACAGATTACCGGGATTATTTTCAACCATATAACCAATCTGTTCATGGTCGAAAGATGCCCCGTTTTTCATTTTTAATGGAACCTGATCGAAGGTTTTGCTTGCAGGGTTAAACTTTTTCAGACTTTTAGACCACATACCTGCCCAGAGATTGTGATCTGAATCTTCGAATAATGAATAAATAAAATCTTTTGCCGAAAACGGATAGTTTACAAGTTTCCAGTTGTGTGGATTCAGAACGAAGAAACCTTCGCTGTAGGAAGCAAAACAGATACTTTCATCGGCCCTTTGCATGAGGGCTGAAATAGGGACATGCGTATAGATATGCTTAAAAGAATCTGTTTTTTTATCGTAAAAATCAAGTCCTGCCACAGTAGCAATCCATGTATTATCATCCCTGTCGGTGAGTAAATATCTTATTGTGGAACTGGAAAGCGATTTAGGATCGTTATCAGCATGAAAGTAACGTTTGAATCTATCGGTTTGCGGATTGAAATGGTTTAGTCCGTTGTGAGTTCCAATCCAGTAGCTGCCATCCTTATTTTCTGAAATATCTGTTGCATCGCTGCTGCTGATACTGTTCTGGTCTTTGAGTGATGAGCGGTAAATGCGA
This sequence comes from uncultured Bacteroidales bacterium, assembly GCA_903873355.1. Next base: position 2,115 of record CAIQOG010000451.1, on the reverse strand, counting down.
AAAGAGTTGCCATCGTAGCGGTTTAGTCCGTCGCGGGTACAAAACCACATAAACCCGCGACTGTCCTGAAAGATACGAATGACTGAGTTCTGAGATAAACCATCGCGAACGGATAAGTTACTGAACCTGTATGTATCATCCTGAGCAACAAGATAAACCGGCAGAAGAATCAGTAACAGTAAAGAGAATTTCAAACGCATATATCAGATTTTACAGAAGGTATCTGCAAAAATAATCAAAGTTGCCGATTTATCTAATGTATAATTTCAGATTTTGCAAATTTAGTTTCTCACGGATAAAAAAACAGCCCTGAATTCAAAATTCAGAGCCATCTTTTTTTACAGTTTTCTGTATTTATCAATGGAATAAGCCATTCCCTTTTTATTGTAGTAGGCAGGACCCACAAATATGAAGGCATAGGGCTTATAAAGCGAAGCACATGAAGGTTCTTTCTTATTCAGATTCTCATAATCAACCCAGGCATTATCATACTCAGTAATGGACTTCCTTATAGCTGATTTATCATAGTTTCCGGTTTGATCGCCTTCAAAACCCAGGGCCATTGTTTTCCATCCGGCTGCTATAATCCGGTGCAAATATAAGCCATAAAGCGATGAAACCCGGATATATTTATCGTCCTGAGGATAGGTTGACTTAACCAGTTTACTCAGTGAGGCAATTAATTCCCATAGCTGAACGGCTTCCTGCTTTTCTTCAACGGCCGTTTTCAAGGTTCCGTTTTTGTAAAATTCGCTGAACTCGTCGTACAAAAAACCTTCTGAAGGAAATTGTTTTTCTTCCTTTGGATCAGTTTTTTCAATTCCGGCAAGAAAATGATCGCGCATCCAGAAGGCCCAATCGGGTTTCAGGCTAAGTTTTGCCGACATATGACCCCGCAAAATGGCTTTAGCCGAAAGCAAACACAGCTTGCGAAAGGCTGAGCGAGATTCGGAAGTTTTAATTCCCTGTTCATCCATGAAGCGGTTAAATGCAGCTTCTTCGGTAAGATTCGGATTATTTGCCCAGGCACTGAGTACATATGCATTCAAGCGTGGCCAAAACTCATTACTGATAAAAGGTCCAACCCAACCACCACCCCTGCTCCAGGAATATATTCCGGCAAAATTGGGATTGGTTTTAATGTCGTTCAGGCAATTTGGATGAACGCTGGCATCATATTCCTCAAAGCCATTAATTACGCCGTTCATCACATAGTTTGGATAAGCACCCTTTCCTTCATACTCACGCTGGCACTGCACTTCCACCACCTGACGGTGTTTTCCCAGCCCCAGACATGGATTAAAGGGATAAGTGCGCTGATAATCGCCACGGACATGTTTGATAGAAAATACGAGATTCGGATGAGGTTGTATGCTGTCGGTTACCCGCAGATAATAAGCGGGGTCATCATGCATTCCGCCAAACGACCAGGTGCGATAAATTATTGTCTTATTGCGTTTTACACAAACTTCGTCGCGCAATAAATTAAGCAATTTAATGTGGCTTTTGGGTCCGTCGCAAATCGGATTATTGCCCGTGTGATACGGAACGTTGTTCAGATAAGTTTCGCCGGTACGGATAACAAGTCCATCCAAATCGGGAAATTTCCTGAACAATTCTTCAAACATGATTCTGTGTAGCTCAATGGTAAGCGGCTTTTCGAAGGATATTTTTCCGCAGGAATCAGCCAGTTGGTCTTTGTATTTCTCCACCAGTTTTTTTGGCAAAACCACAATGTCGGTAAAATAAAATACTTTGATACCGGCAGCATGAGCAGCTTTAATATTGTTCTGTATCTGGTTTGTGGCCGCATCCAGCCACTCGCGATCTTTGCTTCCTTTCAGAAAAATCGTAGGGTCAAAACTATCGAAAGACACAGCAGCAGTGGGAAAAATGAAATCGTTCATTACCTGCACATTAAATCCGCTTTGCTTCACATATTCCGGATTTGTAAATGCAGATTTTGCCAGTGCTTCACCCGGATTGTGATGCACCATATCCATAATAAATTGTGTTTGCTGAGCCTTCAAAACTGTAGTTGAAAACAGTAGGACAGACACACAAAACAGGATTATCTTTTTCTTTGTAAAACTCATTATCAGATTATTTTTCAGC
>CAIQOG010000450.1 GCA_903873355.1 uncultured Bacteroidales bacterium | reverse complement strand
CGCCCTGCTCCCGCCCTTTTTTCAGGAAAACGGTTTCGGCAGGATTGTAGACTACATCAAAAAGTAAATGATTGGCGTTTAAAAATTCATACGGAATGTCAGGACATTCGTCAGCATGTGGATAAGTACCTACAGGTGAAGCATTGATAATAACCGTATTTGCATGAATAATTTCCTCGGTAAGCTGATAGTAGGTCAGCATGCCCGGACGAACAGTCCGTGATACGAAAGTAACTTCGATACCATTTTTACTCAAAACATAATCAATGGCTTTGGATGCACCACCAGTACCCAGAATAAGTGCTTTGGTATGATGAGGTTTCAGGAATGGTTTCAGGGATGTTTCAAAACCGATGGCATCGGAGTTATAGCCTCTTAGAATCAGCTCTTCGTTGTCGCGGATAAACTTAATCACATTCACCGCGCCAATTTCGGAAGCAGTATCGTCCAGTTCATCCATAAATTCCATCACCTTTTCCTTGTAGGGAATGGTAACATTAAGTCCAGACAGCTCATGCTCTTCAATCAATAGCGAGAAATCGGCAATATGCTTTAATTCAAATAAATCGTATTGCGCATCAATATGTTCTCGTTCAAATTTCTCAGTGAAAAACTTCTTTGAAAATGAATGAGTAAGCGGTAAACCTATTAAACCAAAATGTTTCATATATATTATATATCTGCCCCCAACCCCCTGAAGGTGGCTATGAAGTTACTTTCTTCTCCTAATTTCCGAACACCACTTCTTAAGCCCCTTTAGGGGTTTGGGGCCTCTTTCTTTTCGATTTAATTACCAGCCAAACAATCAAAATCAGTCCTATTCCCACAAAAACAAAGGAAAGTTCGTGGCTGTATTTGTTTATCATATTCTGTTGTCCATGAGCCAGATAGCCCAGCAATGCCAGACAGCAGTTCCATAATCCTGCACCCAAAGCTGTATAAAGAATGAAGTTCAGATAATTCATTTTAGCCAACCCGGCCGGAATGGAAATCAAATGACGAATAACCGGGATAAAACGTCCCACAAAAGTGGAAGTTTTACCGTGTTCATTGAAGAAAGTTTCAGATTTTTTTATCTTTTCGCTGCTTAGCAGAAAGAGTTTACCCAGTTTACTGTCGGCAAATTTATACACCACCAAACGGCCTAACCACATAGACATCACATAATTGAACGAAGCACCAATTAATGCACCAATTGTTCCGAAAATGATAATCCAGAAAATACTCAACTTGCTATCGGGTTCTAACGCCACATACACAGCAGGTGGTATCACCATTTCCGACGGAACGGGCAGAATGGAACTTTCGGCAGCCATTAAGGCAGTTATACTGAAATAGTTGGTATTTTCTTTATACCATTGCTCAATATGCTGAATAAATGAAAGATTTTGAGTTGCGGGTTGTTGGGGTTGTGATGTAGAAGGCTGATCAGCAGCATTTACTTTTATTATTGTAAGTAATATAAAAGAAAGAATAAGGATTTTTTTGGTCATATTTTAAAAGTTAATATTTTATCACAAATAAATAAGTGCCTCTGCTTCCGGACATAGTTCAGCAAACATTACTGCTGCATTTGTATCGGTTTGCATAGCCATTTTCAGGTAAATCGTTGCCTGATTCAGATTGCCTAACTTGCAGTAAGAAACAGCAATAAACAAATCAATATAATCGGTAGTTTCATTAAGCTCACGGGCTGCAAGATAATATTTCAAAGCCAGCTCAAATTCAGCTTTCTCCATGCATATATTCGCAATGGCCATTAGCGTATCGGGCTGTTCAGGGTCAATCGAAATTGATTTGACATAAGCCAGCAAGGCATTATCCACATCGTCGAGCCCCACATAAGCCTCTGCCAGATACACCCATGCATCGGCTGCTTCAGAATTTATTTTCAGTGCATTTTCAATATAAGGGATACTCTCAGCAAAGTGTTCCTGCTCCAACATGCAAATTGCAATCCCGGTCAAAGCATCATAATTTTCAGCTTGTTCATCCAGGGATTGCTTATAATACACAATGGCATCGTCGTACTTTTCAAGTTTTTCGTAACATTCTGCTATAAAAATATCAGTCTGCCAATATCCGAAAGTCGATAAACTCCTGTACTCCAGATAAGTCTCTATGGCTTCATCAAACTGATTGAGCTGAAAGTGGACATGTGCTTTCTGAAGACAAGTCAGCATATCTTTGTCATCAATTGCCATAGCATAATCGTATGCTTCAAGTGCTTTTGTGAAATCCATTTGTGCAAAATACAACTGTCCCAGATTAAACCAGGCTTCACCTGCAAAGGGATCTAAATCAATAATCTGTAAATTGACATCAATGGCTTTAGTCAGACTTTCATTTTGTTCGTAACAAAAAGCAAGTTCATAAAGCAAATCAGGATTTTGAGGGTTGGAATTATAGCCTCTTTCGAGCAGTTCAAGTGCAGTTTCATATTCACTCTGACCTAAATACAAGTAAGCAACATCCAGACAAACATTATCCATCTCATCCGATTCATCAGCCAGCAGTTTATCGGTCAGAATTTTAGCTTCGTTGATACGGTCAAGCTTAATCAAAACTTCAATTTTGAGAAGTACAACTTCGTAATCAGTCGATTCAGTGAGGGAATCAAGTAAACGGAAAGCCTTTTGCTCGTCGCCGGTTATAAGGTATATTTTGGCACGCTTGGCTTTCAGAATACCGTTATTGGGATGGAGTTTCAATCCCAGATCAATGGCACTGTTACTGTCTTTGGTACGGCCGCGACGCAGGTAGTATTCCACGATGTTTTCCAATTCTTCCACATCGAAATAACCGTTGGCCTTTCCGGAAAGAAATTGCTCATAACGTTGAACCAAATCTCCGGATTCTTCATCCATCGAAAAAGATAATTTGCGGCTCATATCTTTTTTATTTTTTGCAAAAATAGTGATTTAAATGCAATAAAATAAACCAATTACAAAAAAGTTATTAACAGCAATTATGTACTATACAGATTTTTTACATACGAAGGAGTCGATTTTTTCGTTTTAGGAATGATATTTGCATAAGTCAGAAAGTTTATAAAGTTTATGAAGTTCATAAGGTTCTTAAAGTGAAAAGTTCATAAAGTCATATGTTATTGACCTATTTATGGATGATATAAGTTTATCAATGCCCTTCAAAGTTTGAATCTTACTTTATAAACTTTTCACTTTATGAACTTTAAACTAAATATTTGTATCTTTGCTTCAAGACAACAATTAACTGATATTCTATGCAATTTTCAACCTTATTCACACATTGTCCCGCCTGTGGTTCCAATCATTTTGTTCAAAATAATATTAAGTCAAAACGCTGCGAATCCTGCGGTTTTGTATACTACATGAATGCCTCGGCAGCAGTTGCCGGTTTTATTTTAAACAAAAATGGCGACTTATTAGTTTGCAAACGCGGAAAAGAACCGGCAAAAGGAACGCTTGATTTACCGGGAGGATTTGTGGATGATAACGAAACGGCAGAACAAGCTATTACAAGGGAAATAACAGAAGAACTGGGAGCAAAAGTTGTTGAATCATCGTATTTATTTTCGCTCCCTAATCAGTATCTGTACAGTGGGCTGACTGTACCAACGCTGGATATGTTTTTTGCCTGCAAGCTGGAAAGTACTGAAAATCTGACTCCCGCCGACGATGTGGAAGATTGTTTCTTTGTGCCGGTAAGTGATTTGAATCCTGAGCTTTTCGGATTGAATTCTATTCAGAAAGCGGTGGGAATATTTATAAAAAACAAGCCCTAACCCCTGAAAGGGAATAAAAAATGAAATTGAATCATTGAATCAAAATAAATTATAATGAAGAAAAGAATATTTGTAAACCTGCTCATTGTGCTGTGTGCAGCTAATTTATTTTCACAACAAAGCCATATTTTCACCAATCCTGAGGTCTTATTACTTAAAGGTAAGGAACTTTTCAATCAGGAGAAATACTCAGCTTCGTATTCTTTTTTCGGAGAATTTCTAAAAAAATCCGACCCTTCACAGGTAAGTTTGCTCGAAGAGGCAGAGTATTATATGGCTGCGAATGCCTTTGAGCTGCAGCAGAAAAATGCTGAAACAATGCTGAAGGACTACCTAAAGAAACACCCCTATACGGTTTTTGTTGATGAGATAAATTACCGAATTGGTAAGATTGAGACCGATAATAAAAATTTTGCTCAGGCTATGATCTATTTCAACCTGGTGAACACGGCAAATCTGGAACAGAAAAGCAGAACTGAATGTTTGTTTTCTAAAGGTTATGCAGCAATTGAAACCAAAAATTTCGGGGTTTCCTCCGACATTTTCAAAACCTTGAAAGAGCAGGAAACCTCATACAGATATTCGTCGGTTTATTATTTTGCATATTCAAAATACTGCCTGAAAGAATATGATTCGGCACTTGAAGATTTTCTGAAACTTGAAACCAATCCTTCGTACAAAAAGATTGTACCTTACTATATTGTGCAGATTCTTTATGCTCAGAAGAAATACGACCAACTGAACGACCGGGCTGACAACTTATTGAAAATAAATCCTGACAATAAAAACAATGCAGAGATTTACCGCATTGCAGGCGAAATTGCCTACCGCAAGCAGAATTATTCAAAAGCGATAAGCTACCTGAAAAGTTATGAAAAGCTCTTTCCACAGGTGCTTCGCAACGATATGTATTTGCTCGGACTATCCTATTATCAGACTAAAGATTATGCCAATGCAGCTCAATACCTGTCGAAAGCTACCACCGAAAAAGACGAAATGTCGGAAAATGCTTACCTGCATTTGGGTAATTCGTATGTCAATCTCAAAGACTTAACGAATGCCAAACTGGCTTTCGAAGCTGCTATTCGCACAAATTTCAACAAAACGGTCAGGGAAGAGGCTTTGTTCAATTACGCACAGACCTGCTACGAGTCAACTTCAGCGTTTGGAGAGTCGATTTCAGCGTTTGAGCAGTTTCTGATTGAGTTCCCGAACTCGAAATATGCCACTAAAGCGTATGATTATCTGTCAGTGGTTTATGTGACCAGCAAAAATTTCGAGCTTGCATATGAGTCCATTCAAAAAATTAAAAATGTAAACACAGCATTTCTTGAAACCAAACAATATGTTCTGTATCAGCTCGGAACGGAGGCTTTTGTTCAGAATAATTTCGAAAAAGCGATTTCGCGTTTCACCGATGCGCTCGTAACATTGCCAGCGGGAAAGTATTCCGCTGAATGTCTGTACTGGCGTGCTGAAAGTTATTACCGCACCAATCATTCGGAACAAACTATAGGAGATTTAAGAACATTTTTCAAAAGCAGCAACCAGAAAACAAGCACGAATCAGGTAATGGCCAACTATCTGATGGCGTATTCATATTTTTCACAGAAAAATTATTCCGAATCACTTAACTGGTTTTTGAAATATATTGATACAGAAACCAATATGACCGCCACGAGTTATCTGGATGCTCTAAACCGCATTGGCGACTGCAATTTCAACAACCGTAATTTTGCCAAAGCGCTGATTTTCTATAATAAAGCAGCTTCGGCAAGTCCTGCTACTGCTGATTACTCCCTATTTCAGGCGGCATACGTTGCGGGATTGCAGAAAAACTACGAAAACAAAATTTCCAAACTCGAAAACCTGATTGAACAATTCCCTAAGTCCGATTACGTGGATGATGCTTTGTACGAAATTGGCAGAGCCTGGCTGATGCTTGAAAATAACCCGAAAGCCATTGCAACGTATCAACGACTGTTGGAATATAAACCAACCGGTGATTTGGCGCGCAAAGCAGCACTTGAAACCGGAATGATTTACTTCAACGAGAAAAACTACGACAAGGCCATTGTGGCTTATAAAAATGTGATTGCCAAATTCCCCGGAACTGAAGAAGCCAACACAGCCCTCGAAAGTCTGGAATCAACTTATATAGAAACTAACGATGTATCTGCCTATCTAACCTATAAAAAGTCAATTGGACTCGGAACAAAAACAGCCACTGAAGATTCCATCATGTACATTGCTGCTGAGCGCCAGTATATGAACGCGAACTATCCGAAAGCCATCAATGGGTTGAAAACTTATTTGAATCAGTTTGGTTCGAGTGGAAGATATACCACCACCGCACAATACTATCTGGCTGAAAGTTACTATATCAGTGAGGATAAAATAAATGCACTGTTATCATATCAGGAATTACTGAAAACCTCAGGCAATCAATATAACGAAGAAGCTGCCCTCCATTGTGCCGAAATTACTTTCGACCGAAAAGATTTCGCCTCTGCTTTGACTTATTTCAAGCTATTGGAAAGTGTAGCACAAACTGCAGAGAACAAAAATATAAGTCATCTGGGAACTCTCCGGTGTTGTTATTTTCTGAATGATCATCAATCTGCAGTTAAAATAGCAAATGATATTTCAGCCGATCCACATTCGCCCGACAACATGAAAACGGAGGCAATTTATATCCGTGCCAAAGCGCAACTGGCATTAAATCAATACGCTGAGGCATTGACAGACTTGAAAACACTCTCGACAGATGCACGAACTGAATTTGGTTCAGAAGCAAATTATCTGTTGGCAAATCTTTACTTCGATCAGGGAAAGATGACTGATGTTGAAAAAACAGTTCTGGACTTTGCACGGAAAAACACACCTCATCAGTTCTGGTTAGCCCGTAGCTTTGTGCTCCTTGCCGATATGTATATCAAACAAAATAATGATTTTCAGGCAAAACAATATCTGCTCAGTTTGCAACGAAACTACAAACCGGCAGATGAAATTCAAACTCTTATTTCCGACAGATTAAATGCAATTGGAGAACGGGAGAAAAAGGCCATTATCAATTAATCAATTCACAATTTCCAATTTCCAATTGAAAAATAAAAACAATGAAAACTTCAAAATATATAATCACAGGACTTCTAACAATCACCTGCTCATGCACTGAGATTTTGGCACAGGACACAATTCTAAACCGAAATGTTTCAGTTGAACGGGAGTACCGTCCGGTCATTCAGGATGCAGGGAAAGTCAATTCCTTGCCACAGGTTTTAGAGCCAAAAGCAGAAAAAGTTCCGACCGCGTACAGTAACTTCAATTTGCCACTCAATGCCGATTATAACATTCACACATTGCCTGCTGCCGGAATATTAGCTGATAAAAGTATTGACAAACCGGGCTTTGCCTGTATCGGTTTTGGTACGTATCTGAATACACTGGTTGATGCTTCTTATTTATTGATCAATAAACCCGACATGCTGATGAATGGGACACTTAATCATGGTGGAACACTTGAAGGCAAGCGTTTTCACACAACGACTAAAGCGGATGTTGCATTTGAAAAACAATTTAAAAACAATAGTTTATATGCCAGTTTAGGTGGTAGTCACGAATACCTGAAGTATTACGGAGATACGTATAATCTTGACAATACTGAGGATTTTAAATTATTAGCGTCCCTATTCCCAATTTCAACTTACTACGAAGTAAACCGAACCGATATTAATTCTACCGGAAAACCATATTCAGCAAACGATCTGAAAAGTCAACCTGAAGGTGACACTTTCTGGCGGATGAATGCATTGGTCGGTTTTTCTTCATCTCAATCTCAGGACATCCGGTATCAGGCTGAAGTGAAATACAATCTGTTTAGCTCGATAAACGGTCTGACCGAAAACATGATTCATACACAGGCAAGTTACAGTTCACCAAGTGAAAAAAACCGTATGGGAGTTGATCTGGAGTTATTCAATCTATTCTACAATTCGGCAACTATCTCACCATTTAATTTTTGGGATTCATATTCGGTACTAAACCTGAATCCTTATTACAGCATGCAACATGACCAATGGAAAGTAAGAATTGGGATTAAAACAGCTTTCTCGTTTGTTCATGGCGATGGATTTAACCCTTCTGCCGATGTAACAGGCGAATGGAATCCTATTCCAAAACTTTTATCAGTTTACGGCGGTGTGACCGGAGGCTATGAAATTAATTCACAAAATAAAATTTTTGCTGAGAATCCGTTTTTGTATTCCGATTTACGCGTAAAAGACACCTACACACCTATTAATCTATATACAGGTATAAAAATAAAACCTATTGATAATTTGATGCTTAATGCATTTGTCGATTTTCGTCAGGTCAATAATCAGTATTTCTTTGTGAATAAGGAATACAAACTGGAAAATAAAAACAGCTCACTTAGTATGCCATTGCCCGATTCATCACTGTTCAGCAACCGCTATAATGTGATTTACAGTAGCGCAACACTTTTTCGTGGTGGAATTAGAGCGACATACAACTTACCTGACATTATGAACGTGGAACTTAAAGGTACTTACAACGGCTGTAATGTCGCAACCGAGGAACATGCCTGGAACAAACCAACCTTTGAAGCAGAGGTGAATGCTAATTACAAAATTGATAAGAGTTTCAGTGTATCCCTGAATGCTTTTTACGAAGGTGGTCGATTTGCTAAACACGGCAAGAAAGCTGTTGCAATGAATGATAAAGCCGATATGAATGTAGGACTCAATTACCGCTACGACAAACAATTCAGTGCTTTTGCCAAAATAAATAACTTATTCAACAGTCAGTATCAGGAATTCTACGGCTACGATGTGCAGGGAATTAGTTTTATGATTGGTGGTGCGGTTTCGTTTTGAGAAATTGTGGTTATAAATTAGATTGTAATACTTGACGAAGGTACTACACGAAGGATATAAGCTGTATTGCCAATTAATGTATAAATAATGGTCATCTTTTTATACTTCAACCGCCTGACATTGAAACCATATTGCAGAAAGTATGGGGATTTTTGTATAATAAGAAGTCCTGCAATTAATCTTAACTTCCTCATTTCGTCGTAAATCCCTCGCAAATATTTTATGGCAGTAAGTGGTGATTTATATTCAAAACTAATTGCGTTTGATAAATCCCGTAAATCTTGTTGTGCTTGTTCAGAAATTATGACCGTGTAATTATTCATAACTTTCTGACATCACATTTATAATGTTCGCTCAGAATATCACAACATTGGTCAAAAGATTCTTCGAGTGTATAGGTCTTTTCTCCAACAATTTCTTCAGGCAATGGATATTCAACTTTCGCAACTTTGGGGTGTCGTTGTACTTCTTTAAGTAAGCGCCGACCGGTGGGTGAATCGATGTTTATTTGTACGTTTATAGTTTGCATGGTTCTTTGTTTTCTTGATGCAAAGATATAATTTATTTTTATTTTTCGTGAGAGCTTTAGAACAAAAATGCGCCTCCCAAACCGGAAGACGCATTTTTTATAAACTATAAACTAAGAACTATTTCTTTATCCATTCATCCATCGCCTTAGCAGCCCTGCGACCATCACCCATAGCGAGAATTACAGTAGCACCACCACGAACAATATCGCCACCGGCAAAGATAATTGGCACTGCTGATTGCATGGTATCGTTGTTTACCACCACAGTTCCCCATTTGGTAACTTCCAATCCCTGAACCGACTGTGGAATAAGCGGATTTGGCGAAACACCAACGCTTACTACTACTTCATCTACTTCAACAAGTTCTGTTTTTCCTGGTATTTCAACCGGTGAACGACGACCTGATTCATCGGGTTCGCCCAGCGTCATTACCTGCAACAACATATGTGTTACACGTCCCTGTTCGTTGCCAATATATTCAATCGGGTTATGCAATGTCCAGAATTCAATTCCTTCTTCTTTGGCGTGTTTTACTTCTTCCAAACGTGCAGGCATTTCACTTTCAGAGCGGCGATAAACAATCATTGCACGCTCAGCTCCCAAACGTTTAGCCGTACGAACCGAGTCCATAGCTGTATTACCGCCACCGATAATGGCTACTTTTTTACCTTTGAAAACCGGAGTATCCGAATCTTCACTGGCAGCATCCATCAGGTTTACGCGGGTGAGGTATTCGTTTGATGACATTACTCCTACCAGATTTTCACCTTTGATATTCATAAAACGTGGTAATCCGGCACCGCTGGCAACAAAAATGCCTTTAAAACCTTCATCTTCAAGATCTTTAATCGAAATAGTTTTACCTACAACGCAATTGGTAACAAAATGAACACCCATTGCCTGAAGATTCTGAATTTCGACATCCACAATTTCGTTTGGCAGACGGAATTCAGGAATACCGTATTTCAACACACCACCAATTTCGTGAAGCGCTTCGAAAACAACCACTTCGTAACCCAGTTTAGCCATATCGCCTGCAAATGCCAGCCCGGCAGGACCTGAACCAACAGCAGCAATTTTTATATCATTAGCCTCTGCCACTACGGGAACGGAAATATTACCGCTTTCGCGTTCGTAATCAGCAGCAAAACGTTCCAAATGGCCGATAGCAACCGATTCTTTTTTCATTCTCAAATGCATACAACGCTCTTCGCACTGCTTTTCCTGAGGGCAAACACGTCCGCAAACTGCCGGCAATGCCGAAGTTTCTTTCAATGTTTTTGCAGCTTCCAAAAATTCTCCACGCTCGATATTTTTTACAAACTTTGGAATATTAATTCCAACCGGACAACCTTCCATACAAGTTGGATTGGCACAATCAAGACAGCGTTTAGCTTCCAGCATAGCCATTTCAGATGTTAATCCAAGGTTTACTTCTTCCACACGGCTGTGACTACGGTATTCAGCATCCAACTCAGGCATGTGAACACGGGGAATGTCGGTACGTTCTTTTGCTTTCATGGCTCCGCGTAAATCAGCACGCCATTGTTCTGCTCTTTCTTCTATTATTGACATAAATGTTTTTCTGTTGATTAGTTAATTTATTGATTGGTTTATTCAGGAATTGGGTTGATTTATTATCAACTACCTACAGCCTACTATAAACTACCAACTGCCTACTGCTTGCTATATTCTGCCATTTCTTCGCGTTCAATGTCACGATATCCGCCGAGACGCATTAGCATTTCATCGAAATCAACTAAATGGGCATCGAATTCAGGACCATCCACGCAAACAAATTTGGTTTTTCCGCCTACACTAACACGACAAGCACCACACATTCCTGTTCCATCAACCATAATAGTATTCAGCGAAGCCAATGTTGGTACTTCATATTTTTTAGTCAGCAAACTGACAAATTTCATCATGATAGCCGGTCCAATAGTCACGCACAAATCTACCTTTTCACGATTAATTACCGATTCAACTCCGTTTGTTACCAAACCCTGTGTTCCGTATGAACCATCATCAGTCATTACAATTACCTCGTCCGACAAATTACGCATTTGTTCTTCCAAAATAATTAAATCCTTGTTACGTGCAGCAAGTACAGTGATTACACGGTTTCCGGCCTGTTTCAAAGCAGCTACAATCGGCATCATAGGTGCTGTACCCACTCCTCCGCAGGCACAAACCACGGTTCCGAACTTCTCAATATGTGTGGCACGTCCAAGCGGACCAACCATATCGGTAATAAAATCACCTACTTCGAGCGCACAAAGTTTTGATGAAGAAACACCCATTTTTTGAACTACAAGGGTAATTGTACCTTTTTGTAAATCAGCATCTGCAATGGTAAGCGGGATTCGCTCGCCTTTTGCACCTACCTTTAAGATAACAAAGTGGCCTGCTTTTCGTGCTTTAGCAATCAACGGAGCTTCCACTTCAAATTTCACCACATTAGCAGAGAAATACTCTTTACTGAGAATTTTATTCATTGTATAAACGATTATTTTTAAAAGCGCGTAAAAGTAATAAAAATATATCTTATTGTAAAATATATGGCCATAAAAATATCAAAATAAATTCCGTTCCCGCAAACAATTTACAATATATCCAAAAAACAAATTCTGAATCGAACAATTTGAATTGGATTATTCATTTATTTGATTACTTTTGTGCCACTATATAATAAGAAAGTAACACGATGTCAGTAGCACGTTTTGGAGTTTCACTTGAAAATGACTTATTAGAAGCGTTGGATGTATTTGTTTTGGAGAATAAATTTCCAAACAGATCGCAGGCCATTCGCCATCTGATTGAAAAAAACATTGTGGAACAAAAGTGGAAATGCAACAACATAGTTGCCGGAGCAATCATTCTCACTTACGATTACAACAAAAATGATATTCAGGCAAAAATCTCCGAGATAAAAAAGAATGCTTTCAACGAAATTCTTTCTGCTCAGAACTTTTACATTTCTGCTGATAAAGCACTTGAGATAATTGCAGTCAAGGGAGCGTCACACAAACTCACAGAACTTTCTGAAGCTTTGATAAGCATTAAAGGAATTGAGCATGGTAAATTGATTATGAGTAAGGTAGATTAATTTTTTTACTCATAGAGTAACACGATTTTGAGATATTATAACACGATTTTAAACTAACTATCAAAAAAATGATGAAACAAAAACTTCACACAATCATACTATTGGCTTTGACAGTAAGCCTAAGCTACTCACAATCAAGCAAAAAAGACAGCATCCAACTTAACGACATTGTAGTAACCGGTTCAAAGACAGAAATTTCACGCAAAATGGTTCCGCTTTCCGTTTCGCAGATTTCGAAACAAGAGATTGAAAGCACCGGTCAATTGAATATTCTTCCGGCACTCAATAATTTCGCTCCCGGAATTTTCGTTACTCAGCGTAATATTCTGGGTTTCGGGGTTTCAAGTACAGGTGCCGGATCAATTACCATGCGTGGCATCAGTAGCTCGCCAAATACCGATGTTTTAGTATTGGTTGATGGAAATCCTCAATATCAGGGCATTTTCGGTCATCCGCTGGCTGATGCGTATGTAAGTTCGGACGTGGAAAAGGTGCAAATTATTCGTGGCCCGGCTTCCATTTTGTATGGTTCGAATGCAATGGCTGGTGTAATTAATATTATTACCAAAAAACAAAAGGAAGAAGGATTGAAAATTAATTTGGGTGGATCATACGGGTCGTACAACACGCAGAAATATTTTGGAACAATTGGTTACAGAAAAGATAAATTAAGTGCATTTGCTTCTGTGAATCACGACCAGAGCGATGGGATTCGTGCCAATACGGATTTCAACATCACCAACGGATATGCAAAAATTGGCTACGAACTCAGCAAACAATTGAATGTTACCGCTGATTTCAGTCTGGCTAAGTTTAACACCAACGATAGTGGACCAATAATGAAACCCTCCTTTATGAATATTGATATTACCCGTGGTAAAGCATCTTTTTCGATTGACAACAAGTTCGATTTTTCTGAAGGCGGATTGAAAATTTATCACAACTTTGGTACTCACATTCTTTCAAGTCATTTTTATTCAAGGGATTATAATAGCGGGGCTATGTTTTTCCAAACATTTAAACTTAAAACAGGAACAAATATAACAGCCGGAATTGATTTCAAACAGTTTGGTGGAATAGCAAATGATTCTCTAATAAATAAATACATAAATGCATCAATCAATGAACTGGCAGTTTATGCCTACGCACAACAGACATTGTTCGAAAAACTCACAATAAGTGTAGGTTTAAGGTTGGAAAATAATTCTAAATTTGGAAATGAATTGATTCCGATTGGCGGTATTACTTATAATTTATCTGATGCTACAACCTTCAAGGCCTCCATTTCAAAAGGCTTCCGCAGCCCTACTATTATGGAGCTGTATCTGTATGCTCCCAATCCCAACCTGCAGCCCGAACGCATGGTCAATTATGAAATCAGCTGGCTGCAATCGCTGCTCAATAATCGTCTGAACATTGAACTGACAGCCTTTAAAGTGAAGGGTGATAATATGATTCAGGTTGTGCCACCTCCACCACCACCTGCAATGAGACAAAATATAGGTTCGTTTGATAATATGGGAATTGAGTTTTCGGCACGTTATGCGGTTTGTAAAAATCTGTTCCTGCATGCCAATTACAGTTACCTCGACCTTACAAAAGCCGTCGTTGCAGCACCTCGTCAACAATTAAATATCAGTGCAAATTACAAATACAAAATCTGGAATCTTAATGTTTCGACCCAATATATCGAAAAACTGTACACACAAGTCGTACAGGTTCCGGTAATTCAGTCTGACTATCTGTTGTTGAATGCCCGTTTATCAGCCAAACCACTCAAACAACTGGAGATTTTTGTTGATGGAAATAACCTGCTGAATCAGCAATATCAGATTAACTATGGCTATCCTATGCCGGGAATAAATTTCAATGCCGGATTTAATGTAAGGTTTTAACTTTTCAACTATAGAAATTTTCATTAAATCTGTTTGATTTAAAGAAAATTATGTAATTTTGAAGCGTTACTTCAATATATTGGAAGTACAAATCAATTTCAATTATTCACCTCTAATTAAACCATTTAATATGTGCAATCTATGTAATTCTTACTGCAACATGTCGCCCTGCATATATTTGATAATCTTAATTATTTTGTGGGACATTGTATGGAAAATTATCGCCATGTGGCGATCTGCGCGCAACAACCAACCCTATTGGTTTATAAGTATTATTATCTTTAACACCATTGGTATTCTGCCAATTATTTATCTGATTATGGACAGGAAAAAGAAAAAAGCAGCAAAAACAAGTAATTAAATACACTGAATATTCATTTTTAGCGCCAAATTATTAATAATCCGAAATTAATCTGAAGTTTTTCTTTACAAATTAGCTGGAAATACTAAAATATATTACTTTTGCATTGTCAATCAAGGAAAAGACACAAATTATGGCAAGTCGATTTTTTACATACTTTTATTTTTACTTTTACTTTAGTAAGTGAGGGCAGGATAATTATTGTGTAGAAAACAAACTATATAATCAAATACAAGAAAATCCTGCTTAGAAACAAGCAGGATTTTTTTATAATTACCAATTAAGATGAAACAGGTAGCTATTCAGGGAGGATTAGGAGCTTATCACGGCATTGCAGCTGAGATTTTTTTCAATGGTGAAGAAGTGGAAATCATTCCATGTATTACTTTCAGGGATATTTTTTCGGCAATCAAGAAAAATTCCAACGTTGTAGGAATTATGGCTATCGAAAATACCATTGCCGGAAGTTTACTGCCAAATTATGAATTGTTGAAAGAACATAAACTGCCCATAGCCGGTGAATTTAAACTTCGCATTTCACATTGTCTGGCAGCATTACCCGGTCAGACTATTCATGATATCAAAGAAGTTCAATCACATCCTATTGCATTGATGCAGTGTGGTGATTTTTTGGGAACATTACCGGGCGTAAAGGTAGTGGAGCATGAAGATACCGCTCTTGCTGCCCGTGATATTCAGCAAAACAACTCGATGGGAATGGCAGCCATTTGTAGTGAGCGTGCAGCTGAAATTTACGGATTAGATATTCTTGCACGAGGCATAGAAACCAATAAGCGGAATTTCACCCGTTTTCTGATTTTTGGAAATCCATGGGTTGTGGAAGAAATTCAGAAAGACGAACCCATAAATAAAGCATCCGTAGTTTTTACATTACCTCACTCTGAAGGAAGTCTTTCTAAAGTATTGTCGGTTTTCTCGTTCTATGGTATCAACCTAACAAAAATTCAATCACTGCCGATAATTGGTCGTGAATGGGAATATCAATTCTATGTAGATTTTAAATTCGACGATTTAGAACGTTATAAACAGTCATTGGTGGCTATCAAACCGCTAATCAACGAATTAAAAACACTGGGCGAATATCCGGAAGGAATAACTCCGGCAGAATAAACCCCCAACCCCTAGAGGGGAGAAAAATATTACTATTGATTATTTAAAGTTTATATGAACACTAATAACGATTTAGGAGACAATACTAACTCTATTCCCCTTCAGGGGTTAGGGGTCAAACCTGCAGAAAGATTAAATTCAGTATCAGAATATTATTTTTCAAAGAAACTGAAAGAAGTCGCGGAAATGAATGCTAAGGGCATGAATGTAATTAGCCTTGGTGTCGGAAGTCCGGACCTTCCGCCCTCTAAAGAAACTGTTGAAGCCTTATCAAAATCAGCGGCTGAAGCAAATGCACACGGTTATCAGCCCTATGTAGGTATTCCCGAATTGCGTAAAGCTTTTGCCGATTGGTATAAAAAATGGTTCAACGTTGTATTGAATCCTACCAATGAAATTCAACCGCTCATAGGTTCGAAAGAAGGTATTCTGCATATTTCACTGGCATTTCTCAATCAGGGTGATGGTGTATTAGTCCCAAACCCCGGTTATCCAACCTATTCGTCGGTTAGCAATCTGATACAAGCAAACGTAATAACCTACGATTTGGACGAAAGCAACAATTGGCAACCGGATTTCGACGTACTTGAACAAATGGATTTGTCAGGCGTTAAACTTATGTGGGTAAACTATCCGAATATGCCAACCGGTGCAAGTGCCACGCCCGAATTATTTGAAAAACTGGTGGCTTTCGGCAAGAAACACAGCATTGTGAT
>CAIQOG010000449.1 GCA_903873355.1 uncultured Bacteroidales bacterium | reverse complement strand
GTAACAAACATTGTTTGAATCATTTTATCGAGTATGAAATTGGATTAAATTTCAACGTATAAATGAGTTCAATATTTCTCAATTTTCTTTGAAAATCAATCAATAGGTTTACAATTATCCGTAAATTATTGATATTCAGACATAAAATCCAGCCTTCTAAGCTGTGGGTCTCGGGTTCGAATCCCGACCGGATCACGAAAACAAATCCCAATTACTTGTAAATCAGTGATTGGGATTAGTTTTTTTACTGTTCTGCACCACATTTGCCACACATAGACTTCGGAATTGATTTTTTTAAATATTGAAAATGTACTTATTTTTGATTATTCATCTATCTTGAAGTGGGTTCTACATTGTTTTAGAAATCCGTACTCCATTTTATCCTGTTATTTAGGAATTGAGATGATTGATTTATTAATAAATGATAACAAAAATAACTATATTTGTTAAACTTTCTATTGTATAATGTAAATGTATTTTTTGATTAACAGCAAATGATTATATTTGCTGACATATTCGGACTGTTACTATGCAGTTATTAATAAATTAAAATCTAAAATTGCTCAAAATGAAAGACTTAGTAGGAAAAATTAAAGCCGAATGTGCGGCTTTCGCAACAGATGCAGATTTGCAGGTTGAAAAAGGTAACAAAGCTGCAGGTACTCGTGCCCGCAAAACATCTTTGGATCTGGAAAAATTATTGAAAGAGTTTAGAAAAGCATCTATTGGAGCATCAAAGAAATAATGCTTCTCTCTATTCTCTAATGAACAAAAGCTTTCCTTTTAAAGGAAAGCTTTTTGTTTTTAGAGTATTCAAACAAATTAATGTGTATTTTGAAATTGCAAAAAAACATCTTAAATATTTATAAAGTGAGATTTTCAGAAGAAATTCACTATAAATTAAGTTTAAGATTCCCGCTTCCCGTGCAAAAGCAGATTAACTGCATCCTGCATCGAACCTGCTTTGGTAACTGTACCCGAGTTTACAAAATAGATTTCGTCGGCACTTTCGATAGTGTTCAGGCGGTGTGCAATGATAATTCGTGTGGCACTTTTCGGTAGTTTGCGCAGAATGTCTTCGAGCAATTGCTCCGTAACTGTGTCGATGTTGGCCGTTGCTTCGTCAAGAATAAGCAAATCGGGTCGGCGTATAACTGCACGTATAAAGGCAATGATTTGTTTCTGACCAAGACTGAGACCCTCACCTGACGATTTTACTTCAGCATGCAATCCTCCATCAAAACGATCGAGCAAACCATCCAGACTCACTTCTTTGAGTTCTTTAATAAGTTCCTCGTCGCTAAGTTCTATAAAACAGGCATTTCCGTATAGAATATTATCGCGGATAGTTCCGGTAAACAGGAAAGGTTCCTGCAGAATAAAGCCTATTTTAGCTGATCGGCCGTTAGCATCATAGGAGCGAATATCCAGTCCATCGAGCAGGATTTGTCCTTCATTCGGATCATAAAGCCTTGCTATCAGCGAAGCTGTAGTTGTTTTTCCACCTCCGGTTGGTCCAACAAAAGCATATATTTTACCACGTACCAAATCAAAACTAACGTTGGTCAAAATTTCTTTTTCAGGTGTATAAGAGAATGATACATTGCGGAAAGATAACAGAGCAGGACTCTCGTCTATCTTACCTATAGGAATCACTGTCAGGTTATTTTCCTCATCCATAATCTGCGATATGCGATCCCAACCTGCAAGTGCCACCTGAAAACTTGCCCACAAAGCGGCAATTTGTCGAAGCGGATTGTAAAACTGGGCGATATAGGCCAGAAAACTTATCAACAAACCTACCGAAAACTGTCCGACGGAAATCAGGTAAATTCCCAATGCCAGTACAACAAGTTGTCCAATGTTGGACGAAAAACCGTAAACCGGCGTAAATACATTGTTGGCAATACCTGCTTTAATAGCACTACGATAGTTTTCGGTATTGACATCGTCGAATTTCTTCCGGAAATAATCGCGGCGGTTAAATGCTACAATTACCTTGAAATTATCCAGACTTTCCTGAATTTCAGCACTCAAAACGCCTGTATTTTTCATGTTTATTGCGTTTCGGTTTTTAACCCATGGTGATATAGCTTTGGTAAAGAACCATAAAACAAGGGCAGGAGCAAGGGCTGCCAATGCAAGTTTCGGATTGATAGTCATCAGGAATACTCCCGCGCCCAACATGGTGAAAATACTGCTCATAAACTGCACCAGCGACTGCGAAAAGAACTGATTTATCTTGTCGGTATCGTTATTGACACGTGAAATCAGGTCACCGGCTTTATTTTTGTTGAAAAAACTGATTGGTAATTCCTGTAACTTATTGAAAATGTTGTTTCGCAGGTTGTACATCATGCGCTGCCCCACCCGTCCCATGAGTTGGGCTTGCGTATAACCGCTTACTAAAGCCAACAGAAAAATACACAATAAAATAATGGAATATCTGATTAGACCGTCGTATTGATGAGTTACCACAAATTTATCTACTGCATGTCCCATTAAATAAGGAGCAATAAGGTTAAGCCCTGAGTTTAATAAGATAAAAAATATGGCAATAAAAAGGTTTGTGCGTTCCTCTCCAACCAACGTCATTAATCGGGTGAGAATGACTTTGGTGCTTACTTTTTCGTAAGGTTGAAATGCTCCTGAGCCTCTATGGGCATGTGAATTATTATTGCTCATATAGATTGGTGCTGCGTTGTGAATTAAAAATCTGCACATATTCAGGGCTTGAAACCATCAACTCTTTATGGGTTCCACTTGCCAGTATTTCACCTTCTTCCAGCAAAATAATTTGTCCGTAATTTTGCACCGACGCAATTTTTTGTGTTATGGATAGTAACGTAATTCCCGGGTAGTTTTTCTCTACATTTTCCAGAATTTTCTGTTCGGTTTGACCGTCCACACGTGCTGTAAAGTCGTCGAGTAAAAGTATTTTAGGATTAAGTGCCAGTGCCCGTGCCAGCATGATTCGTTGCTTCTGACCACCCGAAAGACTTGTTCCCCGTTCACTCACAATGGTTTCAATGCCATTTGGCAATGTGTCGAGAAAATCATGAAGCTCGGCAGTTTCTATTGCCTTGGTCATCAATTCGTCGGTAACAAGTTCATTGAAAGCGATATTTTCGCGCAGGCTCATGCTGAAAATCACACTATCCTGAAACACAAAACCTATTTGATGCTGAAAATTCTCTTTGTTATAGTCGTTTAAATCAATGTCATCGAACAGTATTTGACCACTGTTTGGTTTCAATAATCCGGTGAGCAGGTATAAGAGTTGCGTTTTTCCGGCAGCTGTCGGGCCAATTATGGCTGTGCGTGTTCCGGGGTTTATGGTGAACGAAACATCTTTCAAAACAGGTTTTTCACCAAAACTGACGTTGATATTTTTGAGTTCAATTTTTCCTTTCAAAGGCGACTCAATTGTTCCTGTGTCGCGAGTTTCAGGTGCATTCAGCACTTCGCTGATACGGCTGTAAGCCACAGAGGCTTGTGCAATAAAATTACTGATAAATCCAATTACCATAATCGGGAAAATCAGTATCACCAGATACGAGCTAAAAGCAGCAAAATCCCCCAGCGATATAGCTCCGGATATCACAAAATGTCCACCCAAAAACAGAATGGCGAGCGAAGCCATATTTCCCACGAACACAACGATAGGAATCAGCGTTGCAAAAAGTTTCAAAATGGACAAACTCAGGTTGCGGGCATTGGTATTGGCATCCATGAATTTGTTATACTCGGTTATCTGTGCGTTAAGCACACGAACAAGTGCTGCACCAATAATACTTTCATTTATAATTTTATTCAGTCGGTCAACAACTTCACGGCTCTTTTTGAAAAGCACGCTCAGTCTGCTGAAAACCACTCCGAAAGCTCCGATTATTACAGGAATAATTACTAATACGTTCAGTGCCAACTTCCAGTTAATGGTAAGTAGCAATACGCTGGCACCAATAATGATAAATATGGACGATGCCATCGAAACCACAGCCATTGAAACAAACATTTTTACCGAATCAACGTCTGAAGTTAGATTAGTAAGCAACTTGGAGGGATTGGATTGCTGAATAAACGCATAACTCTGACGCGAAATTTTATCGGTTAGTTTGGTACGTAAATCGCGTGCAACACGCTCTGAAGCGTAAGTTTGCAGGATTCCCTGCAGAAAGGTGAAAAAGAAAATAACCAGTGAAGCAACCAGAAATTCAAGTACAACTGTTTGCATCGAAAATGAACCTTTCGAAAAATCGTCGATGCTATGTGAAATGATTTTAGGAATAAACAGATTTACCGCATTACTCAGTAAGGCGAAAAAAATCAATCCTGCAATCATGAATTTATACGGCTTCAGCACCCTGAATATACTCGGACTTTTAGGTCTTCCACCTTGTTTTTGCTTTGTTTTTTGTTTTGACATTAATTGTACTTTAATTTAAAACATGCAAAGGTACAAAATTGTGTTCTTTTAGAATTGATGATAAGGAATAAAATAACAAACTTTGTTGTGAAAGGTTGTGAATAAAAAAGGTCACTTTAAAGCAACCTTTTTTAAACGATAAATTCAGTCTTACAATAGCTTAGCAATTTCAAACTTTTTCATTTTCATAAAAGCAGCTGTCACTTTTCCTGCTTTCTCCTGGCTGCTCATCAATGATGGCAAAATGGAAGGAATTATTTGCCAGGAAATTCCGTATTTATCTTTCAACCAACCGCACTGACTCTCTTCACCATTCTTTGTAAGATTATCCCAGTAATGATCAATTTCTTCCTGCGAATCGCAAAATACCTGAAACGATATGGCTTCGGTGAATTTGAACAACGGACCGCCATTTAATGCTGTAAATGGCTGACCATTTATTGTAAATGCAACTGTCATAGCTGTTCCTTCGGGTTGATGATGAAATTCGAAGCCTTCTTTACCGTATCGGCTTATGCCTGTTATTTCTGAGTTTCTGAAAATAGAAGTGTAAAAAAGCGCTGCTTCTTCGGCTTGATTATCAAACCAGAGGCAAGGTGTTATCTGATTTTTCATTGTTGATTTTCTATGTGTTTTTTAAAGTTATCCAGTATTGCTTGCCAACCTAGCTTCTGCATTTCTACCGGATTTTCATCTTCTGCTTCAAATTTTTCTGTTAGTTTTGTGCCTATTCCGGTAAATTCAAAAACCACACTTACTCTACGACCATCGCCGAGTGTATATTCAAGTTTTTTGAATTCATCAATTTTGTCATAAATCCCCCAAAAATCAAATCCAAAACTGCCATCTTTTGCTTCCATGCGATAATTGAATTTTCCGCCAACCTGCAAATCATTGCTCGCAGTAGTAGTATGCCAGTCTTCCGAAGCAGCATTCCATTGCTCTACATCGGCTGGTGTGGTAAAGCGTCGCCAGACTTCTTCAAGTGAAGCGTTGATGCTTGATTGAACTGTTATTTCTTCCATTTATTTTGCTATACAGTTAAACATCCATTGAATACCGAATTTGTCGGTGCAAGTACCATAATATGCGCCCCAGAACACATCCTGTAAGTCCATAGAAACCGAACCGCCTTTAGTTAATTTATCAAAGATCTGTTTGGTCTCCTTGCGGCTGTCGGGTTCGAGCATAATGTGAATGTTATTGCCCATCGTTACGGTGAATCCCATCGATTCGGGCGCATCGGTTCCCATTAGCACATGACCACCTGTAATGGGTAATTCGATGTGCATAATCAGATTTTTATCTTCTTCGGGTAATTGTGGATTGGGGAAATCACCCATACGGGCAATTCCTTCTCCCGAGAATTGAGTTCCGAAAACTGTTTTGTAGAAATTGAAAACTTCCTCAGTATTACGTGGAAAGTTAAGATAAGTACTTGTTCGTGCCATTGATAATATTAAATGATATAATTATTTTTGAGCCAATAATTTCTCGATATCTTCTGTAATTTCTTCGGGTTTCACGGTAGGAGCGAAACGTTTTACCGGTTTTCCGTTGCGGTTTAACAGGAATTTGGTGAAGTTCCATTTAATGTCGTTGCCCATCGTACCACCAAGAACTGTTTTCAAATATTTGTAAACAGGATGAGTATCATCGCCATTAACTTCAATTTTGGAGAACATCGGGAAATTAACATTATATTTCAACGAACAGAATTTGGCTATGTCTGCTTCGTTGCCAGGTTCCTGGCTTAAAAACTGATTGCATGGAAAGCCAAGAATCACAAGTCCTTTAGATTCGTACTTTTTGTATAGTGCTTCCAGTCCTTCATACTGAGGTGTAAAACCACATT
>CAIQOG010000448.1 GCA_903873355.1 uncultured Bacteroidales bacterium | reverse complement strand
GTAGTTATGGCCGAAGAACTGAATATGAGCATTGTAATGGCTGCTCTCAATGGTGGTGAGGATTATGAACTTTTATTCACCGTTTCACTCGACGATTACGATAAAATTGTTTTGATGGAAGGTGTGGGCATTATCGGCCACATGACCAAACCCGAATTGGGATTGCAATTAGTTGGACGTGAAGGTGAGGAAATTGAATTGCAGGCACAGGGCTGGAATTCGTTGAGTGAATAGTTTAAAGGTCAAAGAGTTTATAAAAGAAACAGGGTGGTTCAATTTTAGAATCACCCTGTTTCTTTATAATGTTTTACATTTCTGCCGACATCGAATCAATTTGCACATTCGGTATATGGCGATTGTGGTGTCCGGTATGCCAGCGACTATTCTTCTTATTGATAATCAACGTTGAAGGAATGTTTTTCAAATCGTGTTTCTGTGTTTCTGAAAGTTTATCCCAGGTAGGACAGCTTATAAGCAGAAAGCTTTGTTTTGCAAAGACAGCATCACTAAGTTTAGTTGCTTTATTCAGTTTCACTTCATTCGGATATTGTTGCCGTAAATCCTGAATTCCTTTACGAATTACTTCGCTGTTTGAAGCAAGTTTATTCACATCTACAATGCTGATGCTAACATTGCTGTTGTTTCGAATCAATCGGCGGGCATAACGGAGCAGAAAGACATCTGATTCGTCGTGTAGATAAACTAATGTAGTAGTAATGCTTGTAAAACCGCGGTTTATAAAAATTCCCACACTACAATTGGTGTTATCAACAAAATATTTGGTTTTGTCCCTGATAAGTGATCCCGGAAAGAAAAACTGCTGTTGTTTGAAGATATTGTTTATAGCACGATTGAGCCAGTAGATGTTTTGAAAACGTGTAGTTTCCTTGAAAAATGGAATACCTGACAATGAAACACCGGCACCCACTAGCAAAAAGTCAAAATTATTATGATTCGTGGTTTTTACAATTTCGGATTCAATAATATCTGCAACTTTATATTCAGTTTCGATTGGAATATTTTGATTATCAGCCTCTTCTTTAATTATTCTGAAACTTTCAACCGAAAATTGTTCACCATAAATTGGGTTGGTATCAGTGCCGGGCGTAATGTGTAATGCAGTTACAGCCAGCGTATTTTTAGCTCCGTCAAGCACTGTTTTGGCTACATCGAGCAATGCTTTTCCATTTTCGGGATTTCCCACGGCAATAAGTGTTTTGAAAATTCCCTGGGTCTGCTGAATGATATACTCTTTTTCAATGTCTTTTTCAGGGAATATATAATTGATAAGAGTTAAAACCGGAGTGGTCATAAATGTAGTTACCAAAGCCATTATCACCAACATAACGAAAATTGCCGGAGGTAAAATGCCCATTTCGTAACCAATATTCAGCACAATTAATTCCATCAAACCTCGTGTGTTCATTAATACACCAATAGAGAGACTGTCTTTCCAGGTTTCTCCTAAAATTCGTGCTGTAAAAGCTCCCCCAACAAACTTTCCGGTAATTGCAACTAAAATAAAAATACCGCAAATTCCCCACAAATAGGGTGAATTAAGCAAGCCGATTTCAGTTCGTAAACCGGTAAACACAAAGAATAATGGCAAAAGTAATGTAACCGATACATCTTCAATTTTTTCGATTACCAATCGGCGGAAATTAGGAAGTTGTGGCATTACAACACCTGCCAGAAATGCTCCGAAAAGTGCGTGAATTCCGATTACCTGTGTAATGAATGAAGACACTATAAGTATGAGCAATAAAAATGCAATAATACTTTTATTCAACACCTCGTTATTGCTGTAAATCTCACCAACCCGTTTTAAAAACGGTCTAACAATCAGCAACATAAGTATTACATACAATATCGAAAATCCAATAGTGTACAACGAACTGATAAAACTTCCGGTTTTGGCAATGGCAATTACCGCAGCCAGAATACACCAGGCTGTTACGTCGTCGTTAGCTGCGCTGGCAATAGCCATAGTCCCCAGATGAGTTTTGCTCAACCCTTTTTCCTGAACAATGCGTGCCAGAACAGGAAATGCGGTGATACTCATCGAAATACCTATAAATAAGGCGAACGAAAGAAAATCTGTATGGTTTGAAGCAAATTCTTTATATACAAAATATGCAAGTGTCATTCCCATTAAATACGGAATCAAAATGCTTGCATGACTTATCACGTAGGTTTGACTAATCTTCTGTTTCAAGACTCCTACATTCAAATCCATTCCTACCGTAAACATAAATAAAATAAGTCCTAACTGACTTAAAATGTATATGTTGCCAAGAGAATTTGCTGCAAACAGAAAATGAAAGGCCTGAGGGTAGAAATAGCCCAACAGCGATGGACCAAGTACGATCCCTGCAAGAATTTCACCAATAACAGTAGGCTGACCAATTTTCTTGAACATCCAGCCGAAAATTCGCGATACAATAAGGATTGAAATAATTTGAAGAAGCAACATTGATGCCGGTTCAGCCAGATTATGTAAAAGTGAAGACTTAAACATATCCAAACCGGTTCCACTTTGAATAGAATGAATTTTTAATGGAGCTATTCCATTAAATACTTCTCCTTTCTGAAACAAAAGATAGGTAAATACGGCAAACAAAGCCAGCATGACGATATAGAAAAGCCAGGTTCTGAGTTGCGTATTTTTCATATAATCAGCTTTATGATTTTTCTTTAAGGCTATGTTTGACTAACAAAAAATAACAGTTCTGGGTTGTAAATCGTTCTGTGACAAACAAAGAAAAATCTATTTGCTGGCAAAGATAATGATTTTTTGATGTTTGACCGTTTTAAAGTTAAGAAATTTACTTATCACAATCATGAACAAATGCTTTTTGTGTATTTGCATTTTATTGATTTACTTTGTATCACTTTTCAAAATGGGTTTAAGAATGGAAATCAGTAGCAGTATTAGTATCGTTTTTTGGTTAGCATTTATCGCGTTTGTGGCAGTTATGCTCTGTCTGGATTTATTTGTTTTTCACAAGAAAGACAAAGCCGTAAATATGAAGGAAGCTCTTCTGTGGAGCTTGTTCTGGATATTACTGGCTGTAGCTTTCAATTTGGGAGTTTATCATTATTTCGGAAAAATCAAGGCGGTCGAATTCCTTACCGGCTATCTCATTGAAGAGTCACTGAGTGTAGATAATCTGTTTGTATTTATTCTGATTTTCGGATTTTTCAAAATTGATCCAAAGTTTCAGCACAAAATACTTTTCTGGGGAATTATCGGAGCTATTTTCATGCGGGCGGTCTTTATTTTTGCCGGGGTGGCACTGATTCAGCAATTTGAGTGGATTATGTATTTGTTCGGTGCATTTTT
>CAIQOG010000447.1 GCA_903873355.1 uncultured Bacteroidales bacterium | reverse complement strand
GGTTAACTATACAAACATTGCTTCTGATTGTGGAATTAGTGTGCCAACAGTAAAAGAATATTTCCAAATACTTGAAGATACTTTGATTGGTCGATTTTTACCTTCATTTCAAAAAAAGCCAAAACGCAGGGTGATTACAGCACCAAAGTTTTATTTGTTTGATGTTGGAGTTGCCAATTATTTATTGAACAGGGGTAAAATAGAAAAGGGGACAGAATTATTTGGCAAAGCATTTGAACACTTTATTTATCAGGAAATTTACGCTCACAGCAAGTATTCAGAAGTCAATTATCCTGTTTATTACTGGCGTACAGCTTCGCAATTAGAAATTGATTTTGTTCTTGGAGATCATCAAGTTGCTATTGAAGTTAAGTCAACTGAACAGGCCAATCCACGTCACCTGAAAGGATTAAAGGCATTTGCAGAAGAATATGAAGTAAAAAAAATGATTCTTATTAGTAATGATCCTTTACCAAGATTAGTAGAAAACATAGAAATTCTACCCTGGAAAATATTTTTGGAACGATTATGGACAGGACAGATAATATAAACACTAACTTTACTACTCTATAGGAGTTGGAGTCATATGGAACATAACTTATATATTTACAATACATTAAGCCGCAAAAAGGAACAATTCGTTCCGCTACACGACAACAAAGTGGGCATGTATGTTTGCGGTCCTACCGTTTATGGTGATGCCCATTTAGGTCATGCGCGACCGGCTATTACGTTTGACATTTTATTTCGCTACCTGATTCATTTAGGTTACAAAGTGCGTTATGTGCGTAACATTACAGATGTAGGTCACCTCGAAAATGATGCCGACAGCGGTGAGGATAAAATTGCCAAAAAAGCCCGATTGGATGAACTGGAACCGATGGAAGTGGTTCAGTATTACGTAAACCGCTACCACAAAGCCATGGAAGCACTCAACGTGTTGCCACCAAGCATTGAACCGCATGCCTCGGGACACATCATGGAGCAAATAGACTTTGTTCAGAAGATTCTGGATGCCGGTTTTGCTTACGAAAGCGAAGGCTCGGTTTATTTTGATGTTGAAAAATACAATCAGAAACACAATTACGGTAAACTTTCGGGGCGTAACATTGAAGATATGCTGGAAGCCACCCGTGACCTTGACGGACAATCGGAAAAACGCCGCAGTGTAGATTTTGCTCTTTGGAAAAAAGCTTCACCCGAGCATATTATGCGCTGGAAATCGCCCTGGAGTGAAGGTTTTCCAGGCTGGCATCTTGAATGCTCTGCCATGGGTACAAAATACCTTGGCGAAGAGTTTGATATTCACGGTGGCGGCATGGATTTAATGTTCCCGCACCACGAATGCGAAATTGCTCAAAACAAAGCCGGACTAGGAAAGGATTCGGTGAAATACTGGATGCACAACAACATGATTACCATTGCCGGACAGAAAATGGGAAAATCGTTGGGTAACTTTATCACCTTAGAAGAGTTTTTTACAGGAAATCATAAGTTACTCTCACAGGCTTTCAGTCCGATGACAGTCAGATTCTTTATTCTGCAGGCACATTACCGCAGCACTGTTGATTTCAGTAGCGCAGCGTTGGAAGCTTCTGAAAAAGGATTGAGTCGCTTGATGGAAGGTTATTCACGTTTGCAAAAACTGACAGCTTCGGCAACTTCTTCTGTTGAAACTGCCGGACTTCGTGCGAAATGTGAAGAAGCCATGAGCGACGACCTGAATACGCCGATTGTGATTTCGCACTTGTTCGATGCGTTGCGCGCTATCAATCTGGTTCATGATGGCAAAGAAACCATTTCGGCTATTGATTTAGCTGAACTGAAGTCCGTTTTCTCAACTTTTATTGAAGATATCTTGGGCTTGAAATCCGAAGTTGATGCGTCAGCCGGAAACGAAGCCTATAAGAAAGCAATCGATTTACTGCTGAATATGCGCCTTGAAGCCAAACAAAATAAAGACTGGGCAACCAGCGACAAAATCCGCAACGAACTGACTGCGCTTGGCTTTGAGATAAAAGATACAAAGGACGGTTTTGAGTGGAAAATATGAAAATGAATTCCGAAGGCGAAATAATTCTTTATCAATCAGAAGAATCCACTCAACTTGAAGTTCGGATTGAAGATGAAACTGTTTGGCTTACACAAGCGCAAATGGTAGATTTATTTAAGCGCGATGTATCTGTCATATCTCGCCATATCAGTAATATCTTTAAAGAAGAAGAACTTGACAAAAAAAGCAATTTGCATTTTTTGCAAATTGCTTTTTCAGATAAACCAATTATTGTATATAGCCTAGACGTAATCATTTCTGTGGGTTATCGTGTAAAATCAAAGCGTGGAACTCAATTTCGCATTTGGGCTAACAGCATCCTGAAAGAATATCTGATGAAGGGTTATGTGCTGAACCACAGGATTGACCGACTGGAAAAGAAAATCTTAGAGCATGATCAGAAATTTGATCTTTTGATAAAAACATCATTGCCACCCCATGAAGGCATTTTCTATGATGGACAAATCTTTGATGCTTACAAATTTGCGGCTGATTTAGTCAAATCTGCAAAGAAATCTATCGTTTTGATTGACAATTATGTGGACGAAAGCGTTCTACTATTGTTCTCCAAACGTGAAAAAGGAGTGATTGCTACAATTTATACAACAAAGATATCCAAAGAATTACAATTGGATATAGATAAATTTAATGCTCAATATGAGCCTGTTGAAGTAAAAGTGTTCACCAAATCGCATGACCGTTTTCTGATTATAGACAACGAAATGGTTTATCATATCGGAGCTTCGCTCAAAGACTTAGCAAAGAAATGGTTCGCATTTTCCAAAATAGAATTGGATGCAAACGAAATGATTCAAAAAATTAAAAACTAAAAAAATGGAAACAACCAGACAACAAAAAATATCGAGGATGTTGCAGAAAGAATTGGGAGAAATCTTTTTGTTGTATGCCCGCCAGTTACACGGCACATTGATAACCGTAACTGCAGTTCGTATAAGCCCCGATTTGGGTATTGCACGCACACATTTGAGTATTTACCCAAGTGAGAAAGCTACAGCCGTGTTGGAACATGTAAATGCCGACACAAAAGCTATTCGCTACGATTTAGGCAAACGGGTTCGTCATCAATTACGCATCATTCCCGAACTGTATTTCCATGTGGACGATTCGCTTGACTATATCGAAAATATTGATAATCTGCTGAAAAGCGATCCACCATCACCACTGAAAGAAGGTGAAGTGATTGAACTCGATTAAAACTGTATGTCGGCCAGCGATTTCTCAATAAACGAAAAACTTCGTGGACTTTCCTTTTCATTCAGGATAGCCCGCAGATATTTGTTTTCCAAAAAGTCGCACAATGCAATTAATATCATTTCAGGTATTTCGGCCGGAGGTGTAGCTGTTGGGACAATGGCGCTGGTTTGCGTTTTATCGGTTTTCAATGGCTTCGAATCGCTTATCAGCAATATGTTTTCGGCTTTCGATCCCGACTTGAAAATCACGCTGACACATGGCAAAACATTTGATGTAAACTCAAAGGAATTCAACGAGTTGCGTAAACTGAAATCGGTGGTGGTGTTTACTGAAGTGATTGAAGAAAATGCCCTTTTGCGATTTAAGGACAAGCAAATGCCAACTACAATAAAAGGTGTTGACAAAAATTTTGAGAAAATGACGCGCATCGACAGCATAATGTACGATGGAAAGTTTCAATTATTCGATGGTGCATTTCAACGTGCCGTTCCCGGAATTGGAGTAGCAAGTACGCTTGGTCTAAATGCTCATTTTATCGATCCGCTTTATATTTATGCGCCTAAGCGTAGTGAAAAAATAAATCTTGTCCGACCCGAAAACAGTTTTAATCAGGTTGGAACTTTTGTTTCCGGGATTTTCGCTGTGAAACAATCGCAATATGATGATCACGTAGTACTTGTTTCTATAGATCTCGCCCGCGATTTGTTTGAATATCAGCCAAATACAGTTTCGGCAGTGGAATTGAAACTAAAATCGGGATTTAAACCCGAAGATGTTCAAGAACGAATCAAAACTATTCTTGGAGAAAAATTTCAGGTAAAAAACCGCTACGAACAACAAGAAAGTTTCTTCAAAATCATGAAAATTGAAAAGTGGATAACTTATCTGATTCTTAGCTTTATCCTGTTGATTGCAAGTTTTAATATTATCGGTTCACTTTCAATGCTAATTATTGATAAAAAAGCAGACATTCTGACGCTCAGGAATTTAGGTGCCAATAATCAATTGATTAAACGGGTATTTCTGTTCGAAGGCTGGATGATTTCTCTGGTGGGTGCAATTGTTGGTGCCGGATTGGGAGCAATTCTCTGTTTGATTCAGGAATATTTCGAATTGTTGAAACTTGGATCGGGTTACGTGGTAAATGCTTATCCTGTTGTTACTAAACTTCCGGATTTTCTGTTAGTTTTCGGAACAGTACTTATAATGGGACTTTTCACAGCTTTGTATCCCGTACGATATATCCGAACAAACGAAAATCTGAATGATTAATTTTTCAAACAACATTTGTCAGGAAATTCCGTTATTTTTGTCTATTTGATTGATGCCATGAAAAAATCCAACTACCTGATTGTATATCTGATTGTTTTGCTTGCTTCCTGTGTTGGTAGCGTGCCTAACTCACCATATGTTTACAATACAAATCCTTCATACAGATGGGGTTACGCGGAATTTTTCGGAAATTACTATCCAAATATTCCAAATACCAATGTAATTTCACTCTCTCTTTTTTCGGATTCATTGAAAATAAACAGCATTGGAAATCTTACCGGAACAGGTCAGTATATATTTCTGGAAGATATTTTTGTTTCAAAAAAGGACACATTTTTGCCCACAGGAACTTATTACATCAGAAATTCAAGTTTGCCAAATTCGGTTGCACCGGGCCTAAAAGATACAGTTGATAATCAGGTTTTTATGATTGGTGCAACCATCTCGTATTTCGAAGGAAATCCCGATATGTCAGTTCAAAAATTAATTACTGATGGTTATTTCACGGTGAGTAAAAGCGCTGAAAAATATCTTATTTTCTTCTACCTTAAAACTTCCGATAAAAAAGACCTGAAAGGAAGCTTTACAGCTACAATACCGCATATCGACCAATCGTTGAACACTCCGAAATCAATGCCCAGAAAACGATTGGTATATTCAGCAAAGTAATACTTATATACAGCTATGCCGTTGCAAATCAAATTTCTGCCTAAAAAATTTCGGAATTTGAAAAAATAACGTATCTTTGCACCCGCTTTTGGAGAAAAGCGATATAGAAATCGATGACAAAGTATCATTATTTTGGAGTAGATTTCTTTAAAAATACTGCGAAAATAGCTCAGTTGGTAGAGCACGACCTTGCCAAGGTCGGGGTCGCGGGTTCGAGTCCCGTTTTTCGCTCATTTTAATTGAAAGATGCTAGTATGAAGTTCAAGTCCCGCTTCGGGTACTGAAGATAAGATACATTTAGCATAACATTATTTAAAAAATTGTCATATCACGCCCGGATGGTGGAATGGTAGACCTGCCTACCGCAGGCAGGCACGAAGGAATTAAAATCCTTTGGCGTCACGATTGAAATAATGAAATTTATAACGTATTCTGCCCGGATGGTGGAATGGTAGACACGAAGGACTTAAAATCCTTTGGCTTCACGGCTGTGCGGGTTCAAGTCCCGCTTCGGGTACGTTTAGAAAAGAGACATTCAATAAAAAAGTTTGTCTCTTTTTTTATACCTGTAAATTTAATGTCATGTATACTGTTTACGCAATTAAAAGTCTGACACGTAATTATATATACGTTGGAATGACTTCCGATTTAAAAAAAAGATTACTCCAACACAATTCAGGTTACGAACAAACTACTAAACCCTATAGACCTTTTGAATTGATTTATTCAGAACTTGCTGAGAACAGAGAACAGGCAAGAATTAGAGAAAAGTATTTCAAAAGTGGAATTGGTAAAGATTTCCTTAGAAAACTTTTAAATAATCCATAAATACTGCTTATTAATATTTTATTTTCTTCAAAACTCCCACTTCAGCAACAGCCTCATATCTGTCTTTCTATTTCCCAAAATAGTTTCGTTACCACTGCTGAGCGATTCACGGTCGTCGGCATACACGGTTTGGGCAATTTTAAACCAAAGCGAAAGTCGTTTAGTCACGTCATATTGCAGATTCAGGTAATACCGGCTACCAAGTCCGTAATACATGGGAATAGAAAAAGCATAAAGCACATCCTTTTCGTAAGAATAAAAGCGGTTTTCGTAATCCTGCGCATCAAAAAACTGAAACCGCACATCCATTTTCAAAGGAATTCTCTGAAAAGTATAACTCACGTCCTGCGAGGCAATTACGCCATATGTCCAGTCAGTGCCGGCTTGCCGTGATAAATTTCCTTCAAGCACATTTTTAAAACTGAAATTCCCATACGAATACGTCAGTTGATACCGTAAGGAGGTTTTCTGAAGCGGAACAATCACAGGCATTACAGCACCGGTTGTAGACAGATTGGTTTGCTTTTCTTCATATTTGAATCGCCAGTACATATTCAGATTCCTTTTCGCTGCAAAATCGGCCTGAAATAAATAATCATTTCCTACCGACGGTGCATCAATGCCGTATTTTGGCCACGGAAAGCGGTAACTATCAGCATAAGCAGCCAGTTTCCATTTGCGGAAAGGACGAACTTCAGCACCCAGATACAAGCCTGATTCATTGTTTATTCTTGAAGTTTCAGCAAAAGATGAAGCATAAAACGTGTCATATTCCGGCGAATAATACCGCTGCAAAACCACCAGACTAAGCTGCGAAACCGGACTGAAGTAACAACCGTTGAGTGTGGCAATCGAGCCATTATCAGTCACAGCCGTTTCGCCAAACAGATTCAGCTTTTTCCAACGATAACGGTAAAAAACTCCTCCGGTTGTTTGGCGCTTGCCGGAAAAGTAAAAATAATTATAAACGGTTTTATCAGGAACCAGCGTGTTATCAAGTTCCGTATGAACTGCAGTAATGCCAATCTGCAAATTCAGATTGGTGTAAGTCACATTTCCACCTACAATTTGTTGATTTACAGTTTGTTTTTTACTCAATTCGTCCAAAGTGCGGTGATATCCGGTTTTAATAATTGAAGTAAAAGCGCCGTTAACTGTATCGCCATCAATCATTTTATTGGAATAAAAAGCAGACACTTCAAACTTATCGAGTTTGAGTGTTACGCCTACACCACGAAAGAAATTGTATTCGTCGGTTGAACTGAATTTTTTTAATCCTGAACTTCGGGGTGTAACATTCAATACATAGGACGATTTACCCATACCAAATTCGGGATGAAGCACCAATCCCTGACCGAAATTAGCACGAAAATCGCCCAATACAATGGTTTTAAATTTTCCGAAATTATTCAGTTGAGCATGAAGTGAATATAAATCATATCCTTTATTTGAAGTTCCCCAAAACTGCTCACCCGCATCTTTTTCACCCGAAAACCCAAACTGAATCCTGTCTTTGTAATGAAAGCGGTATTTCAGTGAGTTATAAAGTTCATTTCCGAGATAAAGCTTCGGGTTCACAGTTGGTGCATTCACATCTTCATTCGGAGTGAACTGATAACCTTCTTTGGTTTCCAACCCTTTATCCAAACGAAACAAAAGCTCATTTTTTCCGTATTTCAATAAATCGTTCCAATATATTTTTGACTTAGAGTCATCCGAGTCACCAAGTCTGACAAAAGGTAACATCCGTCTGATATCAGTCATATCAAGCCCTTCCACAAGTTGAAGCTCGTAAATAGTTTGCATCGAACCGTTTTCATAAACATATGAGATGAGATTTTCGATCTGAATTTCAGACAAAAACTGTAATTTTTCCAATTCCTCCCGATTGGTTTGATTCAGATTTATCGGGTTTTCGGCACAAAACATTAAATCGTCGTAAAACGATTCATAATCAATAGTTTCATCACTTTCTGCCGTAAATTTCTCAAAAATATCAGCTATAATCTGTTCGGTGGTGGCAGCAGCATCCTGAGCTCTTAATGCATAAGAACACAGCAAAGTTATCAGTAGAATAAACAGTTTCTTCAACGTGAATTTATCTAAATGAGTATTTAACTGCTGCCAATGGGTTTATTCCCAAAAGCGGATGAATGTCGCAATTCAAATCAATACGAAATGACCCGGTATTGAAACCTAATCCAATACAGGAAACCAAATAATCTGAACCGTAAGCTCCAAGTTTCACGGTTAATTGTTGCAACATTTGGTATTCAAATCCGGTAGCAAAGCGATAATTACTGCTCACTTCTTTGTCAATCTGGGTTCGCCAAACTAATTCCGGCGAAAAAAAATACTCTGTACCTATACAAAAAATCGATGGTAATCGTTTTGTTACGAATTCAGTCTGAATATTTGTCTGAAAGGGATTTAGTATACTGAAACCACCCGTGAAAACAGGCGAAAATCTGACTGATAATCCAACTTGCGGAAACAATGCTCCACGATACGAATTTGAAGCTGTAAAATAGGCTGTATAATAGTCAAATTGAACTCCCAGCGCAAACTTATCAGAGAAGTTACGGGCAAATCCAATTCCGGCAATCATTTCAT
Organism: uncultured Bacteroidales bacterium; assembly: GCA_903873355.1. Next base: position 1,979 of record CAIQOG010000447.1, on the reverse strand, counting down.
GATAAAGTGAATACCCAAAATGTGAGTATGAAAGTCCGATATTGACTAAATGAGTAGGCAATTCAAGTTGAACTGATTTCGTTGAAAGCTGTGAAATAATGTAACGGTTTTCAAATTGAATTCCGACTTCAGGTTTTTCGGCATATCCAATTATTGATGGATTGTTAAATGACGTCCATTGTTTAGTGTCTGATACAGAGGTTTGTGCAATTGAAGTCGTTGAAGGAAGTACGGTTGATATTTGAGAATATAGATTGCCTGATAATAAACATGTTACAAAAAATAATAGACATTTTCTCATAAAGATTAACGCATTTAATATAGTGAAAACTTAACTTTAGTTTTCAAAAATATAAAAATTAATTGAATTAACAAAAAAACAAAAAATTAGTTTATTATTTATATTATTTATTAACATGTTATTATCTAATTAAGTAGTATTTTTGTGGGATTTGTAAGATTTAAATTTTTCCCATTGTTGCCTCAATATGAATTTGATAAGATTTCTATTATCACTTTTTAAAAGTCGGTCGAAAATTGACGATGAAAAAAAATTCATCTTACATGAGGTTCGGAATCAACAAAGGGATTTGTCTATTGAGGAGATGGAATTTGCAGCAAACAGTGTTTTTAACACCCTTGAAAATTTACCTCAGTTTATTAATGCCAAAACAATAATGGTTTATTGGTCATTACCTGAAGAATTACCCTCTCAGAACTTTATCGAAAAGTGGAAAAATGAAAAAAAAATTTTCTTACCCACCATGCATAATGATAAAATCGTACCAAGATACTATTCATCAGATGCAGTTATGATGCAACGGGAATTAGGCGTTTGGCAACCTGTTTTAACAAAATCATATCGGGGAAAAATAGATTTATCGATTGTACCGGGAGTTGCATTCGATATGAACAGGAATAGGCTTAGTCGGGGTAGAGGGCATTACGACATATTTTTCAGAAAAAACAAAACCTATAAAATTGGAGTTGGCTTTGATTTTCAGCTTTTTCGCACTGTGCCAATCGGATGGGTAAATAAGCAACTTGATATGATAATAACTCCTTCAAAAACCGTGAAGTGAATTGAGTTATTCTTCATCACTCAAATCATCTGCCTGCGTCAACACTTTCTCACCCTTACGGTAATAATAAATTAATCCGTACGATTGACATTTCATTAATCGGGTGTATGGTTTCTCATTTTTAAATCTTGATTCCACCTGATTCCATATGTCCAGAATTAACTCATCTCCTTTTTGTCGAAGACTTACCAAATCTTCCCAATTACGGGAAGTTGTGTTTTGATGTATTTTTTGAGTTGATTTATATTCTTTAAAAACTTCGTAGTGAACCTTTACCTTGGCGATAGTTGGGTTATAAATAGGTAAACCACCATTTCTAAGCCGTTCATTTTCTCCATCAATCACACATTTCCCCCAATTAATCAAAGCTGCTTCGGTACTTAAATCGGGTACAGTATGCACATTTGGGTCTAAATTATAAAAGATTTTATGTTCCTTTTTTATGTCTCCTCGAATTACAGATAGATTGAAAACCTGTATGAAATGTGAAATATAAAGGCGGGCGTTGTGGACGATTTGTTGGTAGCGCTTGTTAGCCGAAACCTGACTTTCAAGAGTTTGTTGATATTGAATAAGCTGTTTTTCAAATCCACTCAGGTAAGTTTTGGCTTCATGTATAATTTTATATTGAACAACTTGTTCTCCATAACTATGTTTATCAGCTTGTTGTATGGCAGTACGTAAAGCACGAAGTCGTGCCTGGTCAGTGTTTGGTAGTCGTCGGTAGGGCATATTAATTTACAATTTACCAATTTACAATTTAAGATTGAGTATTAGTAGCGTTGCGTTAACTTTTAACATACATCTGTATTGTATTGAAATACAGAAATATAGATCCGTTCTTTGATTTTTTGATTTGAATTGACTTACATTTGCTCGAAAAAAAATATGCATTCG
>CAIQOG010000446.1 GCA_903873355.1 uncultured Bacteroidales bacterium | reverse complement strand
CGATCTACATTTTAAATGAGGTACCGGCAGCAACAATAAGAATGGAAATAATCAGGTTGTCGGTAAAAAGCATGAAAACAGATTTCGATTCAGGTTGCTGCGGAGCACGGAATCCCATGGGTGGAGGCATTTTGCTTCCCAGTTCCATCGGCGGCATACCCGGTCCAAGATCCATACGGGGCATAGAAAGCGGTTGCTGTGGCATAAGTACCGTTTGAATTACGATAACAATGCCAATAATTCCAATTACAACAGCAAGTGTAATTGAAATATATGAAACGTACTTTTTCTTAAAAAGAATTCTTGGAACAAATATGTAAATATTCAGCAGGAAAATAATCAGGTAAGAAAATATCCGCATCCATTCATTAAATACTCTGGACCAGTCAATCAGATTGAACATGCGGTTCTGGAAGAAAGGAATAGAAAAAATCCCAATCCATATCAAGGCAAATGCACTGATCTCTACAATCTTAAAGTTAGATGTTTTTACCTGAACGTATTTCATTTAAAATTAGTTTAAAAAAACAGGGGAAGTGGTTAACTTCCCCTGCAAAGATATAGATTTATCTCTTTAATTGTGAATACCGGGGTAATTCCTGAAAGCCCTGACTTTCAAATCAATTCTTATAATTTATTGATATAAATATCCCATGCAACCCAGTCAACAACACCTACTGCAAAGTAAGTCTGACGTATTGAAGCAAATAATGTGCGAATATCATCAATGGTATTGCCCAAAAGGGTTTTAATTGTTGTGGAAGAACCATCATCAAAGGTTATTTGCAGTTCACGGTGATGATTTGTAATGGTTGTCTCAGTAGAGTCTGCAGCAGTAGAAGTAGAAACCACATCAATAAACTGAACTTTTGAATGCAATTGCAATACTCCGCCAACATATACTTTTGCGCTGTCCAGACTGGTAGGACCGGCCTTACGAACGATTTCCACATTACCAATGGTCAAAGAATATTCTTTTTCACGATGTCTCGACATTGAACTTGTACGGATAGCCGTGTACTTTTCCTGATAGAGAATCTGACCTGCTTTCGAAATGTTATAAACCGAAATAATTGTATCTCCGCTTGTATAGGATGCGCCTGCATTATAACCATTTGCAAAAACAAAACTGGATGCAAAATGATATCCTTTTGTTCTGCTGTTTGAAGATTGGATGGCTAAATCGCCCACACTTGTTCCGCTAATGCTGATATTTGTAGCCATATCATAATCCCATCCAAGATAACGGTTGAAATGATATGCATATTTTGAAACATCAAGTACGTAGTTATTAACTGTATCAATAGGGTTATAGCTCAGTAGAGTCCATGGTTTTTTTACTTTCGATTCGGGAAGGCGAACCATCATATCTGAACTTGATTCAGTTGTTGATTTTTGGAAGAAGCGCAACAAATCAGGATTCCATCTTTTATAGTAGGAAGGTTTGTAATCCCATACTCCTGCAACGTCAGCTAATAAAATCTGGTTGTAGGTGGTGTCAAATCCGGCAACAGCTGGTTTAGACATCATCATTCCGCTATTTGTCGGATTCTTTGTTGAAAGAAGCTGGTAAGCAGTAGTTGAAGTGATATTGTTCATTGCAGTTTGCAACGATTGTGCGCTTGAATTCATGGAAGATTTCAACGAACCATTGCTTGCAAGATCACCTTCGGTAGTACAACTCCAGGTAATAAGACTTAGCATAGCTAATCCTAAAAAAATGCTTTTTGTTTTCATAACTTCAAATTTTAATATTGGTTTGTGTTTTCTGATTTCATATAAACATTACACAATCTTGTTTTTTGTTTACGGTGCAAATATATATGTCGAAAATGTATTAAAAAAATAGTTTCAGTGAAATGGCATGAATTTTAAGTAGAAATGACTTCTTCAGCAATTAATGGCTTTATTTTATGAACTAATTCAAACAAATTTCAATTTATTTGCTTAGCAATAAGTGCTTTAAATAATATCTTCATCCTGCTCGGTATCAATGTGACTAATATCTTCCGGCTCGGCGTGAATATACACTTCGCTGCGTGGAATCTTAGCCTTTATTCTTATTTCCATTTTATCGCATACTTCATGAACTTCACGCAAACTTAAATCAGGATTAAAATGCACATTAAACTTTATAAAGGTATCGGCACCGGCTGTACGCGCTTTCAAGTGGTGGAATCTCAATGCTTCGGGAAATTCTTTTAATACGTCACGGACAATTTCTTTCGTGTTCGAAGGTGATTTATCGAGCAATACATCTATGGCTTTTCGTCCGAGTTGGTACGAAACATATAAAACAATGACTGCCACAAACAGTGCTGCAATTGAGTCGGCATTTTTCCAGCCCAGGAACTGATAGGCAATTAAACCAAACAATACAACTGTAGAACTCCAGATGTCAGTTGAAAAATGCAGCGCATCGGCTTCGAGTGCCTGACTGTTGTGTTTTACTGCCATGCGGCTTAACGCCCTTGAGCGGGTGTAATCAATTATAATGGAGCTGATTACAACCACATAACTCCAAACGCTTACTTCAATCTCTGTTTTTCCGGTGGTAAGTCGGTGAACGGCTTCGTAAATAATCCAGACACAGGTTACCAGCAACAAAACCGTTTCAATAAGTGCCGAGAGGTTTTCCACTTTCCCATGACCGTAGTTGTGTTCTCTGTCGGCAGGTTTGTCCGATACACGCACCGAGAAATAAGTAATGATGGCAGCTATCATGTCGAGACCGGAGTGGAGTGCTTCAGACAAAATGCCCAAACTGCCCGATAATAAGCCAATTACCAACTTAAAAGCGGTAATAAAAACAGCCGCTATTACCGACCAAAAGGCCACATTTTTCTTTTCTGATAAATTACTCATATGCTCATTTTAAATTCTGTCAAATTTACGTAAAGAAATTATTACTTAAATCAATTTGCCGGATTATTTGAGCTTCAAATGGCTAATTTAGAATCATTGAAAGTTGTGAGAATAGAATAGAAGAATCTGCTGGATTGTGATTCTTGAATTCCCTTGGGTTGTGTTTTTTTCGGAAAACATGTCTTGTCAGGCTTTTAGTTGAAGGAAGAATACACGATTGCCTAACGGGGAATATCATTTAATCCCTTTCCATTAAGAATCTGCTGCATATATTTCTCAACTCTCGACTCCCTGGTTTTGGTTTGTTTTGGTTCAGAAAAATAAAGAATGTATGCCCGTTGCCGTCCGGGTGTTAATGCTTCGAATGCTGTTTTCAGGGCAGGAATTTCTTCAAATTTCTTTAGTAATTCTTCCGGATGGGTGTATTCTGTTGTCTTTTTTAGTTCTACTTTCAGTCCTGCTTTTTCTACTTCTATTGCCTCATAAATATAGGCTTTCAGGATGGCTTCCAACTTAATTATTTCAGCTAAATTAGTAAAACGAATCTGCCGCCCCGCCTGTACTTTTTCTGTTTGTTGAATTAATAAACCATGAGAATCGTTGAGCAATGCACCTTTGATAAACAGAATGGCACAGTACTCTTTAAATCCATGTATCAATACCACGTTACTGTTCTGAAATGTGTAACAGGGAACGCCCCATTTCAATTCTTCGGTTAACTGGCAATCGAGAATAATCATTCTCAATTTTTCAAACTCTTCCTGCCATTTTTCGGCTTTATCAAAATAAAAATCAACCTTAGGATTCATAATGTTAAGTCTTAATTCCCTTTGTAACGAGGGGTAAGTTGTAGTTTGTTTCTAACAAATTGATTATTTTGTAGTTAATTAAACTTTGTGATAAACTTCGTCGAAAGGAACTCTCATTCTGTCGCCCCAAATTCCTCGTTCTTCTCTGATTCCGCAGGAAATAATCATATTGACTTCAGCTCCCAAAGGCAGTTTCAGTATGCTTTTGACTTTTCGGCTGTCAAAACCTTCCATCCCACAGGTGTCATACTTTTCATTAGCCATTGCCAGCAAAAACGTTTGTACTGCCAACGCACAGCTTTTATGAACCACCACTCTTACGTCGTTTTCGGATACCTGATAGGTGATTGTTCTGAAAAGTCCGATAATGTTCACCAGGATTTTCCTGAAAATTCCCAGCAGTCCTAAAAAGCGCGAATACAGAAATGGCATGACTGTCCCGTAGTACAATTTCCTGTCTTTAATTCTTTTCTCCTGTCTCTCAACCGGGCTGTTTTTTACAATATTACGGGTTTCCAATTCCAGAACTTCATTTGCTCTTTTTCGGTACAAATCACGCCGCGTAACGAAAACCACCAGATGCTGCGCTGTAGTGGCAGTTGTTTGATTTAAACAGGCTACGGCTAGTTTTTTCAGTATTTCCGGATCGGTGATATGATAAAACTCCCAAAGTTGCATGTTGGAACTGTTGGGAGCTAAAGTGGCAAGCTCCAGACAATGTTTCACCTTTTCCGAATCGAGTGGAGTGTCCTTGTAGTGCCTTACCGAACGTCTGTAGTGTATTATTTCCTCTAAAGTCATGTTGCGTTTTGTGTTATCTGTTTTTATAATAGTTGTTATCTTTTTTTTAAAAAAAGTGTTTATCACTACAAACAGTAATAAACACGATTATGTTTTAGGGAGGGTGAGAATATATGAAGTATTTTTTTTGCCAAATGACTTAATCCTGAGCTCTGCCTTTATTGCCAACTAATGAATCAGTATTTTTATTTAAAGCATAAGTTGATGCTTCAACTCTAAAAATTAATCAAAGAGTGAGGGTGTTATTAATTCGGTAAGGGTATAACTTTTATGTTTCCCCTGAATCACTTTTACATTTGGATTTTTGTTCAGAAAGGTGGTTATAGTTCTGCTTTCCCAGTCTAATTTCAGGGCAAGTATTATTTCCTGTGAAGTATAAGCACCTTTTCCTAGTAATTCAAGTATTTCTTTTTCAATATCACGGTTTTCAGGGTTGTATTTTTCTATTGGTTCATTAGCAACCGATAGAATGGAGGACTGAAAAAGTGTATTATCAGGTTTCACTTTGCCTTGTTCAACTTCTCCTGTCATTCCTACTGGTAAAGCTCCGAACTCCACTAATTTCAGGTTTGCATTCTTTTCTTTTGGCTGGGGTAGTCGTACATAAATGGAACGATGGCGTTTCAACCCTTCCATTGCACCTTCCCAGGTTCCCCCTTTGGCATCCGACTCAGCTACATAAATTTCGTTAGCCAACCCATAGATATACACATTACGTGCCATAGCAAACCCGACATCCCAACCAGCCTGAGGAAAGAATGTACTCAAAACCAACACTTTTCCGTTTACAATCTGTTCATAATATTGTTTCAGTCCCGACCGGAAAGTAAGTATTCCCTGAGGAAGTACAATTATGCTTTTCCCATTAGCTGCAAGAGCACTATCCAACGCCTGTTTATCCACTCCTTTGGCAAATCCGCTTATTATCACCTTTTCTTCTGCTGCACATTTGCGGGCTATCGTATCGGTAAACTGAAGTGCCGTTTCACCTGCATTGCGCGAACCAACAATGGCTATCGCATTTTCCTGTAATAAACTTTTCCTTCCTTTGATATACAATACGGTAGGACTGCTTTTGGTTTTCAGATTGTCTTTCAGTATGCCAGGGTAATCAGGTGAATTAATGGGTATAAGCTGAAATCCTTCGCTTTGCAACTGCTCAGCAATAAACGACAGACGGGGCAAATCATTTTTGGCAACTTCTATGTCGGTTAATTCCTTTTCAGTAAACGCAAATATCTTCAACTGCTGTTGCTTTCCCATAGCAAAAAAATCAGCCCACGACAAATTATGCTCATGAATTACCTGAACCACTAACTTATTGATGCGCTCCGTTTGCCAGCGGGGCAAATGAGCTATCGCTATCCAGTATGTATTTTCCGAAAGTTCAGCCATTTTTCTTAATTATATGATAATACAAATGGTTTTAAATAGTAAATCGTAAATGAATAAATCGTAAATATCCTCAGTCCAAATCTCCCCCTACAGTTCGGGCAATTACAAGTGGAGCTACCATTTCAGCGCCAATTCCAGTTAAATACAACCCTATTTCTTTCACCGTATAGCCACTGTCGAATATATCGTCAATAAGCAGAATCTTTTTACCTTCAATTTCTTCGGGCGAGACATAACTGAATTTTCCATGCACATTATCCCTTTTGGAAATTCCGCTGTGCAATAACTTCTGTGCTTCAGTATGTGTGTTCTTTTTGAGTTTATCCGAGAACGGTATTTTCAATACTGCGGCCACTTTTTCAGCAAAATGCCTTACCAGATCACCCGATTCGGTAGGTGGAACAAATACAACTAAATCAAATGTCGAATTCCCATAATGTTTGCGGTAAGCTTTCAAAGTTAGTACCATCAGCCAGTCGGGAAAATCACCACCACCCCCGTATTTCGAAAAATGAAGAGCAGCACCCACATTGGATACTCCATAATACGAAGCAGCCACACCGTTTATAATCTTGCTTCGCTGCGTTTCCACTTCCAGCACCGGAAAATACGTTTCCCTGAATTCCTGAAGTTTCTGGACTATTTCCTCAGTTGGTTCAGCCAGCAGCACTTTATGCATATCGTTATCGCAAATTCCGCATTCTCTCTGACTTTCGTCGCCCAGGTAATTACAAAGATACTGCATACGGCAGGTTTTCAGTGCCGTAAAATTAATCATTTTTTCCAATTCTTCGTGCTGTGACCGACGCAACAATTCAAACTTCGAAAAATCCGGTTCAGGAGCATCGGGATTATAAAAATACTTCTTACTGCTACCTTGTTGCTCATTCACAATGCCCTGTTCGATTAGATCCGACAGAATAACGTTTACCTCTGTCTGCTTCATGTTGGTGGCTTTAATTATCTCATTTCTGCCCAACAGCGCTTTTTTCGTAACGGCTATTACACGCTCATACTTCATCACTGAAGGTTTGCTGCCCTCAATAAAATTCAACGGCAATTCCTGGTCATGATCCGGATTATACAGCAAAATAGCATAGGCAATCTCTCCATCACGTCCTGCACGCCCAATTTCCTGATAATAGTGTATGGGCGATTGCGGCAATTGGGTATGAATTATAAACCGTATGTCGGGCTTGTCAATTCCCATCCCTAACGCATTGGTCGATACCACACAATCGTAGTTATTGGCAATAAAGTCTGCCTCTACCCGCATACGTGTATCGGCATCGAGCCGTCCACTGTAAGCTGCCGATTTAAAACCCAGAAATTGCAGCCAGTTGGAGAAAACATCGGTATTGGTCTGTGTTCCGGTATAAATTATCCCCGTTTTCTTCAGTTTGTACATATACTTCGCCAGCCAGAAAAACTTTTCATCCTCACTCTGTACCTGCACAACAAACAACCGTAAATTATGCCGCAATAACTGACCACGCACAGGCATTAAATCCGACCCCACCTGCTCAATAATATCAACCTGAACCCTCGGTGTGGCAGTAGCTGTGGTTGCCAGTACCGGAAAGTGCTTGGGCAGCAAGCGCACCAGATTCACTATACGGCGATAGTTAGGACGGAAACTCTGACCCCATACCGAGATACAATGCGCCTCGTCAATCACCACCATGGCTATTTTCATTTCGCGGGCTGCACTTATCCATCCCGCATTCTCCATACGCTCGGGTGCAATATACAAAATATCCAGTTCGTTATTTCGGGCTTGCTCTATAATTGCCTCATTCTCTTCGGCTTCCTGATTGGAATTAATCGCCGCTGCCCGTATTCCCTTGTCCTTCATACTCCGCACCTGATCACGCATCAAAGCTATCAGGGGTGAAAATACGATGGTGACACCTTCCAGCTGTGTAGCCGGGAACTGAAAACAAAGCGATTTCCCATATCCGGTTTTCTCGATAAACAACACACGCCGCCCCGTCAGCAGTTGTTCTATTACCTGCCATTGCAAATCATGAAACCGTTCGAATCCAAACAGTTCACTAAGTTGTTTTTCTGCTTCTGTGCGGGTCATTGGAAATATGTTAGATAAATTTTAAAATGACTATATAATCGCATCAAAATAAAGTTGAAACCAATGTTGTAAAATAGCATCTGATTTAGAAATACCAATATCTAATTCTTGTTGTAACCCTAATTCGATAACATCCCGAGCTTCTTTTTTGTCTTGTTTTGAAAGTTACATTGTCTGATTCTTTACTCTTGCAAATATACAATTCTTAAATTAAATTTTAAAATTATTCCGTACCTTTTTTGGCAAAATAAAACGGCTGAACCACTTTTCAATAGTTCAACCGCTTATACTCCAAAAGAATTGTTTATTCGTACTGTTTCAAACTTTCTGCAAGTACATTTTTGATTGTATCCCTGAGTGAGGCGGGTGACAGTACTTCAACGCTATCACCCATCCACAGTATCTCCTGACGAAAATCGAAGGACGGCTTCAGATACATGCTGAAAACTGAATACTCATTATTTCGTTCGTCTTCTTTCTGCGAGTGGTGCAGGGGCAATGCCCTGAGGTAATTTGCCTGACCGCCACCAACTTTTAATCTGACTAACTCTGCTTTCTCTCCTGTATCATGAATAATGCCGTAGCAATCTGCAAAATAGGCTTCGGGGTCAAAATCTGCCGGCATTTTAAACTTTGTGTGAGTGGAACTCAGGTCGTGTATGCGATCCAGTGCATAAATTCGCAGTTTATCACTGTTGCCTATCAGATACCAGCGCTGCTTGAAAACCTTCACGAAATACGGCTGCACTTCAAAACTTTCCGGTTCATCCCTCCGGTACGATTGGTAGGTAATATCCAGCGTTACTTCGTCACGCATGGCTTCAATGATAGGAGTGAGGTATTGTTGACCGGAGGGAATATTTTCAAAAACGATGCGTTCTTTCAGTTTATGGCTCTCGTTTATCAGGTTATTCACCGCAAAGGTATTAATCAGCCAGCGCCGTACCCCGCCACGTTCCATATCTTCGGCATTGTCAATGAAGTACTCGTAGGTGCTCAGATTACATTCAATGTTGATGTCAAATAGTTCTTCTATTGCTTTACGGTGGTTATGAAAGGTCCGGTTGGGTATCTCGCAGCCATCCGACAGGGGATTATCCACCCATTTACTGTTTATCTCATCCAGTGTTATTTTACCCGACCGGTAAATCGTATCCAGCAACCACACATAGCGGTTAAATAAGTCTTTTGCCATAAATAATTAGTTTATAGTTTGCAGTTTATAGTTCATAATATGAACACGACAAAGATACAAAAAAGTTATGCCATAATATTGCATACTTATGTTATATTTTCAATAATTCATATACCGACCTGTGTTTTCCGGCAAGTGGACCATCGGGATGCTTTGGACAGGGACTTTGTTTTAGAATGTCGGTATTGACGCTTTTTTTCAGGCAATAGAGGCAGGTACATTTCAGCTTTTCCACTTCCACGGCACAATGATAGGCCGTATATTTCAGAATCAGTGAGGTACTGCTTCCCGCTGATTTTTCTTCGTATGAGTTTCGTGTATCCACTACAAATACTTCTGCATTTCGTTCCACCAATTCATTTTTCACTGTCTTTTTCATACCTGCAGCCATCATCACATACTCTCTTTCCAAAGCAAAATCCAAAGCCAACCATTTCATTCTGACATCTTCTTTTGTCGGGCGGGAATTAGCTTCCAGTTTTTCAAGACTGCTTTTCAGGTTAGCTGCCGCATCGCGGTAAAACTGTTCCTGTTCACGATTAATCAACAGGGCTATTTTTTCAGTTCCAACGGGAATGTTGATTTTTAGTTTATCCTGTGTTTTCATATTGTTTTAGTTGAAAGTGTTGTCACATTATAAAATTGTCGTCCTTTTACTTTCAGTGATTTTCTACCTTTGAGCTTCGTATGACCGAAAACATGAATTGTCGGGTCTAATTCTTTCAGGGTTTGCAGGAGTAGCGGGCATCCTTTCCCATCATCCAGTATCCCTGCCGCCGGACCATGGGTTATCAGCACATCCTCATACATGGGTATCGGAAGTTTTTCAGGCATCAGGGGGCGTGCCGCCAGTCCGTAATAGGTAATACCATCATAATCTACCAACTCATTTTCCAGAAATGTCACACATTCAGGAATCATTTCCCGTAAGCGTTCCGGTTGTCCTGTCACTGCTAAGTCCTGTTCTCCTGCCACAAACAGCTTACGTTTGATATTCAGTGAGGAGAACCATTCCAGAAAATCAGTCAACTGGTTCAAATCACCATCGGTACACGCATCACCGGCATGAATGATGCAATCGGCCTGCGGAATGATTAGATTTCTGTGCTGCCCGCAGGTATTGGCTATACAAACTATCCGTTTTGATTTGTAGCTGATAAGTTTCATTACTTCTATTTTTGCTTACAAAGCTAGCTCGTAGTTGTGCCGGACTGAAGCACAGCTTACGCTTTAGTAACAAACCGCCCCAAGCCCCTAAAGGGGATGTTAAGAGCGGTGTGCAAAGTGATATGCATTTATTTTTTAATACAAAAAAATAAGAGATAGTGCTAATTCACATCCCCTTTAGGGGCTTGGGGCAGTTTTCTTTGTTTGTAGTTACAATGTTTTAAAACCCCAGCCTCTTACTCCCTGCCGATATAAACTTCTCGGCATCACAATATCCCATAACTTGCTGTATATCGGGTTTAACGCCGTTTAGCACTTCTTCCATGGTCGCTTTGCGGGCTATGTTGTCAATTTCACCACCCGAGAATGAATACTCATTGGCCAGCCTGAGTGCATCTTCCTCCGTGAGCCAGTCGAGCTTGCTTTGCCATATTTTTTGCTTGGCTTCGGGTGTGGGCTTTTCAAATTTCAGCTTAAACAGAAAGCGTCTTTCAAATGCTGCATCCAGATTCTGATTCAGGTTAGTGGTGGCTATCAGTATCCCTTCCAGCTTTTCCATTTCCTCCAGAATAATGTTCTGAATGGCATTCTCGGTTTGTGCCACGCTGGATGCATTCCCATCCTTGCGTTTACCGAAGATTGCATCCGCCTCGTTGAACAGCAATACAGGCTTCAAAGCTTCACTCTTACACAGGTCTTTGTAGCGCGTAAAGATTTCCTTAATACGCTTTTCGCTCTCGCCAAACCACATCGATTTACTCTGACTGATATCCACATGCATGATGGAGCGCCCGGTCTGACGTGCCAGCTGATACACCGACTCTGTCTTTCCTGTACCCGGACCGCCATAAAATATCACCGACATACCTTTGGGCAGACCTTTCGATTCCAGGCGGCTTTGCAGGTTTACAAACATGCTTTCATCCATGCTCTGCCGGATAAAATTCAGTTGACGATCCAGATTCTCATCGAAGTACAGCTGTTTTTCTACTATCTTATCGGGGCTTATCAGTGTTTTGTCTTTTCCCTTTTGCATATACAGAGCCGCATCTTCAGCCAGGAAGAGTTCGCGCCCTTTCTCGGTAATCGATACCGTGGCATCCGAAAAGAAACCACCGTCATTCAGCTCTATCCATCCCTGATTAAACAGTTCGTTTTTCTTCTCCATGATTTCCCTCGATTTTCTCAGCCGTTGATTTACTCTTTTGTAAATATCGGTCATGGTGCAATCGACTCCGGTTTTCCCTGTATGCAGAAAATCATCGCATATCTCGTACCACAGGGTGCGGTCTTCAATATCCTTTATGGTTTTCATAACCTCAATCACCATAGGCAACTGTTTATTTTCTTTCTCAAGGCTTTCTACTTCTTCAAATAAATTATAAGTTGATAGTTCATCATTGCTTCGTTTTTCAATCAAATCGGATACTGCTTCCACAAACTGATAAATATCTATCGACTCTTCACTCATAATTTCAGGTATTGGCTCGTTTGTCAGAATTGCTTCCGTAATTTTTGCATTAATACCGAAATAATACTTCATCATGATTGTATTGTGATCCTGATGATTTAGTGTTTTGGTTACTATGTTTTTACGAAGCAACTGATCAAACTCGGGTTGATATCCCAAAACATCTATCAATTCGCAATTCAGGAAACGTGCTATATCAGGCGCATCAATTCTACCCAAATCATTACAATTGAGCCAGAAAATAACCGAAAAGAATATAGCCTCACGATGACTGATACCCAGATATGCTGAGATTTGTTTTAATTCAGCATCAATTTCCAATAACAGATTGTCACTATACTTTTTAGTTTTAAATTTCTTGCCAATGGTATTCAGGGTGCGGAATACAGTGGGAGTAGGGGAGGCAGCAGTTGTTTCCATAATTTTTATTTTTTAATTACGGAACAAAGGTAGAAGTCACCTATGCCAAAAGTCCGCACAAGTGCTGAAAAGTTGCATAAGTGTTTGTTATTTTCAGGAGCTATTGATGCAAAGAACCGTCACTTGTTTGTAAGTGACGGTTTTATCTGAATTAATGTTAGTTGATATTATATCATAATTATCTCATATAATTTTTGTCTAATCTCTACAAATTCCTCTTTATCAGGAAATGACCTGATTAATACATCAATCATATCCTTTGCATGTTCCCTAGATAATGTTTGATTCCAGTTATTATTGTTAAGTTCAGCTTTTCTGTACATTTTCAACAATTTAATGCTCTCAAGCATATTCTTTCCTGCTATTTGCATTTTTATTCTAGCAAATTTAACTTCTTCATCATCATTACTTTGAGTTGAATTGAAACTGGATGAAATCATAGCAAGATTTCCAAAAGAATGTAAATCTTTTTCATGCCACTTATTTTGATCAGACGTTGTCTGAGGGTGAAGATGTTCAATAGATCTGTTAGATTTGAATGTATAATCGAGTATTGATTTTTCTTGACTTTGCAATTTGTCAAGTTCACTTTCCCATAAATAATAATCTAATCGCCAAAACCAATAACGATCAATTTCGCCATATCTCAATGATAAAGATTGTTCACCTTTTTTTCTGTTATTATCAAAGCTCACCAACTTGTTAAAATAATCTTCAATTTGTATAGTAGCTGGATTGCTTTCGAGATATTTTAAAGCAACAGTTAACCAGATATTAGTGGTTGTACTGACGTATAATAAAGATTGGTATTGAATTATTTTTTTATACAAGTTTGATTCATCCTCTTCTTTAAAATATAAATTGTAAGTTGATGTATTTTGATCACTATAGTTTATCCGGATAATATAGTAATCAAATATAATTCTGAATCTCAAAAGGTTTTTGAAAAATTCTTCTACTTCGTCATCTTTTAAATGTTTTTTAAACGTTTCCTGTAATTTGTGTATATTATAGAAATCATTTGAATCTTCATCCGGTTTATGCTGCATCCAAAGGATTTGTAATAGGAAATCTGGAAAACTTAGAATAGCGCGTTCTCCTATAGTTCGTATTTGTTTACCTGGAGAGTCTTTCCTTTCATTTATATCTTTTATTT